>DEDQ01000015.1:26144-32252 GCA_002350065.1 Ruminococcus flavefaciens | reverse complement strand
CATTCGACACGCTGGGGCTGATAAAGGAGAAATCATAATGATATACAGTGTACGCGGCAAGCTCATCGTCAAGGAGCTCGGGCTCGCAGTCGTTGAATGCAGCGGAGTGGGCTACGCCTGCCGCACCTCATACAGCACAGTCGCTCAGCTCGGTGATATCGGCAGCGAAGCGACTCTCTATACTTACCTCTACGTCCGCGAGGACGCTGTAGAGCTTTTCGGATTCGCGACCATGCAGGAGCTCAGCTGCTTCAAGCTGCTCATTTCCGTTTCGGGAATAGGTCCAAAGGCGGCGACGGCGATACTCTCGGATATGACGCCGGAGAAGTTCGCGTTTATCGTTGCTTCCGGCGACAGCAAGGCGTTCACCAAGACCAAGGGCATAGGCGCTAAGACCGCGCAGAGGATAGTCCTCGAGCTAAAGGATAAGATATCCTCAGAGTCGCTCGGCGGCTCGATAAGCAAGGACGCCGCAGACTTCGCGGCTATCCCGCAGGGAGCCGTGACATCGGCTGTTTCCGAAGCTATGGAGGCTCTTATGGTGCTCGGATATTCGCAGGGCGAGGTAGCTCCGATACTCGGCAAGCTCGACCAGTCCCTCGACACGCAGGACATCATCAAGGAAACGCTGAGGATAATGGCGGCAAAGTAGTTTTTATCACGAACTTTTATTTTCTTACATAAATATCCCTGATAGAAAGGACTGATTTATCTATGATGAATCTTGACGAGCTGCTCAAAGCAGCCATAAAAGACCCGTCAAAGCGCTCAATATTCTTGCAGACCCTTATCAAGAGCGACGTTTACGTTATCTGCAAGAGCCCCGTTAAGGAAGACCGCAGCCGCGAAGAGGGCGGAATACAGCTCGAGCTCATCACCACGCAGAATCCCGACGGCGATATCTTTATCCCGTTTTTCACGAGCTATCGCTCGCTCCAGCAGTTTGCCAAGCGATATGTTGACTGCTACAAGATAAACTGCCTGCGCCTTTTTGACCTGATACAGTCCGTTTCAGCAGTTCTGAATCCTAATTCCTACGGCAAGGAGTTCTCCTCGCAGGAGATAAAAAGTATCCTCATGATAGCGAGAAACCTCAAGATAAAGGCTATCTCCTACAACGAGGCGGATACTATAAGCTACCGTCCCTGCGAGCACGAGGTCTTTCATATAACAAAGGCGGCGACGAAATTCCTTTCCAAGCAGCCTAACGTTGACCGCGCCTTCATCATGGAGATGATAAAGGGCTGCGAGAGACCTCAGCTTCTGATAGTCCTTGATATGATGGGAAGTACAAGAAAGCTCTTCGTGCCGCTTTCAAAGTATCTCTCCAAGACCGTCAAGGCGAACGAGCACCTCTGCTTCATCAGCTACGAGCAGGAGATGGGCAAGAAGGCTGCTGCTACCGTAGAGCCGTTTTACGTCCGCAAGAAGCGTTATTTCGAGAGATAAGCGAAGGGAGCGTTCAAAGCTTTGATACAGACAGAGGATATGGAGTTTGCTCCGAGAGTCATATCGCCTGAGGTAACTCAGGACGACGGCGACATCGAGGTAACGCTCCGCCCGCAGAATCTCCACGAATACATCGGTCAGGACAAGGTCAAGGAGAAGATAGCGATATATATCGAAGCCGCAAAAAAGCGCGGCGAGCCCCTCGACCACGTACTTCTGTACGGACCTCCCGGACTGGGCAAGACCACTCTTTCGTCGATAATCGCTCACGAGCTCGGAGTAAACCTCCGCGTTACGACGGGTCCCGCTATCGAAAAGCCCGGTGACCTCGTTTCGCTGCTCACGAGCCTTAACGACAATGATGTACTGTTCATCGACGAGATACACCGCCTTTCCCGCGCCGTAGAGGAGATACTCTACCCCGCACTCGAGGACAGGGTAATTGATATAATCATCGGCAAGGGACCTTCCGCGCGTTCGATACGTATGGACCTGAAGCCGTTCACGCTCATCGGCGCGACGACCCGTGCCGGTCAGCTCTCAGCTCCGCTGCGCGACCGCTTCGGCGTTATTGAGCGTCTGGAGCTCTACACGACCGAGCAGCTCACCGACATCGTCCGCAGGAGCGCTATGATACTCTGTATCCCCTGCGATACGGACGGAGCTGCCGAAATAGCGAGCCGTGCAAGAGGCACGCCGCGTATCGCTAACCGCCTGCTCAAACGAGTTCGCGACTTTGCGGACGTCATGGGCGACGGAAGGATAACTCAGGAGATAGCTTCAATAGCTCTCAGCCGCCTTGAGATAGACAATCTCGGACTTGACAGCCTCGACAGGCGAATGCTCCAGATGATAATCAAGGGCTACGGCGGAGGTCCGGTCGGACTTGAAACTCTCGCCTCCGCGATAGGCGAAGAATCTGTAACTCTCGAGGATATATGCGAGCCGTTCCTTATGCAGCTCGGCTTCCTCGGAAGGACTCCGCGCGGCAGAGTTGCTACCCGTCTCGCGTATGAGCACCTCGGCATAGTCCCGCCGGAATCGGGCGGCAGCGAGGGACAGCTCACATTCTGACGTCATGAGGATAAAAACTACGCGCCGGTATAACTATGAGCGGAACCTCGTTCATAAGCTCGGCGATAAAATGATAAACGGACAGGGCTTGGGAGATGTTTCCAAGCTGCGTTACGGACTGTGCCCCATGAGCTTCAACGGCTGTGAGGTCATATCCGTGTACAACGCGCTCCAATACATCGGCAAGCCGCAGAAATTGCAGAATATCGCGTTTTTTCTTGAAAAGTACCGTATGCTGCTCGGATTTTTCGGCTGTAATATGTTCCGGCTCGGAAAGGCGCTTGAAAAATTCGGAGCTGATTACGAACGCTGTGACAGCGTAAAAGGACTTCCGGCGTTTATAGTATCGTTCTGGACGGGAAAGCCTTTCCTTTCGACGGTGCATACGGTATTCTGCGTCCGCGAGAAGGAAAGGATATGCGTCTATAACCGCTACAACAACTGCGGCACGGTGAAATATGCAAAGAAGCCGGAGGAAATATTCGGCAGGCATAAGCCGATAGTCGTGTACTACATCAAAAAATAGCAGAGAAATTTCCGGTAACCATACAAGCAAAGTGCCAATGAGCGAAAGCAGAGTGGGTCTTTTGTACAGAGTGAGCGAGGTCACGAGCGACAACGTGAGTTGGGTTGCAAGGGAGATTCTCCCTTGCCGGATTCCTAAGGCAGAGCCTTAGGCGGGTCAAGGGCAGAGTCCTTGCGGATCGTTAAGGCAGAGCCTTAACCAGAGTCCAGAGGCAGCGCCTCTGGGAGAGGAGGAAAAGCAATGGGAAGAATGTTCGGAAAAGACGGTATGAGAGGTATCGCCGTCACCGAGATAACCTGCGAGCTTGCCTTGCAGACCGGTCGTGCAGCAGCCGCAGTCCTTGCGGAGCGCTCGGGCGGAAAAGTGAAAATATTCATCGGTAAGGACACCCGCAGCTCCTCCGATGCGATAGCTGCTGCGCTCTGCGCGGGTATATGCTCTGCCGGAGCGGACGCTGTTCTGCTCGGTGAGGTGCCTACTCCGGCGCTTGCATGGTACGTCAGGGAAAAGGGCGCAAGCGGCGGTATAATGGTAACTGCTTCGCATATACACGCTGAATTCAGCGGGATAAAGCTCTTTGCCGCCGACGGTCACCGACTCAGCGACGACCGCGAGGACGCTCTCGAACGGCTCATTCTCGACAATCCGGCTGATATCGTGCCTATCCCGCGCAGGGAATACGGCAGAATGACTATCGACGATTCGGCTGTAGACGAGTATATTTCCCACATGAACGAGGCTTTCCCTTCCGACCTGAGCGGACTGAAAATCGCCGTAGACTGCGCAAACGGCTGTGCGAGCTCGACTGCGGAGAGGATATTCTCAGACCGCGGAGCTGAGGTCCTCATCATGGGCAACGAGCCCGACGGCATGAACATAAACAAGGACTGCGGAAGCACTCACGTTGACGCGCTAATGCGCTTTGTGACTGCAAACGGCTGCGACTGCGGAATCGCCTTTGACGGCGCGGCTGAGCGCTGTCTCGCGGTCGACGAGACAGGAGCTCTTGCGGACGGCGACGTCATCATCGCTGCCTGCGCAAAGGATATGAAGGAGCAGGGCAGACTCAGCCACAACACGATTATCTTCACGCAGGCGAACAACCTCGGACTGCTGCAATTCGCGCGCACCAACGGAATAGGCACTTCCGCCTCGTCGACCGGTGAGCGCAGCATGATAAGACGTATGCTCGAGTGCGGCTACAGCCTCGGAGGCGACCCCGCCGGACATATCCTCTTCCCTGATGATTCGACATCGGCAGACGGTCAGCTCACGGGTCTGAGGCTGCTTGAGGTGCTGAAACGCTCCGGCAGCAAGATGAGCGGGCTCTCTTCGCTGATAGAGAAATGTCCGCAGGTAATGCTGAATGTGCCAATAGACAAGCGCTTCCGCGAGGTATGGAAAAATGACCGCGCTATCACCGGAATAATCGACGAATTCGAGCAGATACTCGGCGAGGACGGCAGAGTTGTTGTCCGCGAAGCCGGCAAAGACCCTGTGATACGCATACGCATAGAGGGCAGGGACTTTTCGACGATAAACACTATGGCTCTGCAAATAGCCGATACCATAAAAGAACGGCTCGACCTCTACAAGCCGCATTAAGGAGTAACCAAATTGAGAACAGCCAATAACTGGAAAGACTATGTCATATTAGATACATCTGACGGGGAAAAGCTCGAAAAATGGGGAAAAGTTTCCCTCGTGCGCCCCGACCCTCAGATAATATGGAAGACCGATAAGAAAGACCCGCTCTGGAGCGGCGCAGACGGTCACTATCACCGTTCAAATAAGGGCGGCGGCGAGTGGGAGTTCCGCAAAAAGCTCCCCGAAAGCTGGAAGATAAGCTACGGTCCGCTCACTTTCAATATCCGTCCTACCGGCTTCAAGCATACTGGACTTTTCCCCGAGCAGGCGGTAAACTGGGACTTCATGGCGGAGAAGATACGAAATTCCGGACGCGAGATAAACGTCTTGAATCTGTTTGCATATACCGGCGGAGCAACTCTCGCCTGTGCGGAGGCGGGAGCTTCCGTATGCCACGTTGATGCCTCGAAGGGCATGGTGCAGTGGGCACGCGACAACGCCGCCGCTTCCGGTCTCACCGAGAAGCCTGTCCGCTGGATAGTGGACGACTGCGAGAAATTCATCGCCCGCGAGATTCGCCGCGGACGCAAGTATGANNNCCTCCCAGCTACGGAAGAGGTCCCGGCGGCGAGGTGTGGAAGCTTGAGGACTGCGTGTACGACCTCGTGAAGCTCTGCGCGGGAGTTCTCTCCGACGACCCGCTGTTCTTCCTGATAAACAGCTATACTACGGGGCTTTCGCCCTCCGTTATGGGATACATACTCGGAAGCGTGCTGACCGAAAAATTCGGCGGCGAGGTAAGCTTCGACGAGATAGGACTGCCGGTGCAGTCAACGGGAATGACCCTCCCCTGCGGCTCTACCGCCATTTGGCAGAAATAATGTAGGTGCGCATTACAGCAAAGCTGCATATAGCATCGCAATCCAAATCAAAGATTTGGTGCGCTGCTTATCCGTGCGCCCGTGAGCGTGCGTCCAAATCGGCGGGCGAACACTGTTCGCCCCTACACAAGACATTGTAGGGAACGCCGTCCTCGGCGTTCCGCTATTCCCGACAAAACAACGATAAACCGCAATGTGTAGGTGGCGATGCCCACATCGCCCGCACGAAATCATTGACGGAAACAAACCGTAGGGGCTGCCTTTGGCAGTCCGCAATTTCGAGTATGTAACGGACGCCCAAAGGGCGCCCCTACAAAATGCTGAACCAACAATTATTATTCGCCCGAAAAAGGAAAAATATGGAAAATATCATTGAAATAAGCGGTCTGCATTTCAGCTACCCCGCCGAGGAAGGCAAAGAGCCTGCGGAGGTGCTGAAGGGCATCGACCTCACAATAAAAAAAGGCGAGTTCGTGGCTGTTCTCGGGCATAACGGCTCGGGCAAGTCGACGCTCGCAAAGCATCTGAACGCCATACTCCTCCCCACGGAGGGCAAGGTCACTGTCGGCGGGATAGATACTGCCGATGAAG
>DEDQ01000015.1:25232-26018 GCA_002350065.1 Ruminococcus flavefaciens | reverse complement strand
GCGTTGACGATGCTCTCCGCGCTGTAAATATGTACGAATACCGTCAGCACTCGCCGAGCCAGCTCTCGGGCGGTCAGAAGCAGCGTATCGCCATTGCCGGCATAATAGCCATGCAGCCCGAGTGCATTATCCTCGACGAGCCGACCGCCATGCTCGACCCGCAGGGACGAAAAGAGGTCATGGCGACTATCCGCGAAATGAACCGCGAGCAGGGAATAACTATCGTGCTGATAACCCATTACATGGACGAGGCGGCACAGTGCGACCGTATCGTAGTCATGGACAAGGGCAGCGTCGTGCTCGACGATGCTCCGAGGACAGTTTTCTCTCACGTTGAACAGGTCAAGGAGATAGGTCTTGACGTCCCGCAGGTGACAGAGCTTGCATGGGAGCTCCGCAGGGCGGGCTGCGATATCCCGCAGGAGATAATAACCGAGGAAGAATGCGTTGAGGCGATAAAAAAATTGTTTGCGCATAAAAGCCGTTAGCTGTTAGCTAATGGTTCCGCCTTGCGGCGATATTATCTGAATACTCGTCAGTGAAGCCGATACCATGAGCTAAAGGCTTATAAATAAAGGAGCGAAATTAATTGGCAATTCTTGAAACTCAGCAGCTCACATATACCTACAGCATCGGCACTCCGTTTGAGAAGACTGCCGTTGACCACGTAGACCTGAAAATCGAAGAGGGCGAAATGGTGGGCGTTATGGGTCACACCGGCTCGGGAAAATCCACGCTGATACAGCACTTCAACGGACTGCTTGCTCCCACGTCGGGAAAAGTCCT
>DEDQ01000015.1:17432-25117 GCA_002350065.1 Ruminococcus flavefaciens | reverse complement strand
CTCGACGAAAAGGAGATAAAGCGCCGCGTCCTCGAAACAGCACACGATATCGGTCTGAAAGAGGAGCTCCTCAAGCGTTCGCCGTTTGACCTCTCAGGAGGTCAGAAGCGCCGCGTTGCTATCGCGGGAGTTATGGCTATGGAGCCGAAAGTCCTCATTCTCGACGAGCCGACAGCGGGACTTGACCCTGCCGGCAGAGATAAGATACTGAGCCATATCAAGGCTTATCACGAGCGCACGAAGAACACTATCCTCATCGTTTCGCACAGCATGGAGGATATCGCCGGATTTGCGGATAAGATACTCGTAATGAACAAATCTAAGCTTTTCTGCTACGATGATACTGTAAAGGTGTTCGGCAGAGCAGAAGAGATAGCAGGGATAGGTCTCGATGTACCGCAGGTCACAAAGGTATTCACCGAGCTGAAAAAGCAGGGGCTCGATTTCGGGAAAGAGGTCTATACAGTCGGCTACGCCCGCGACCTTATTTTAAAGCATTTACAGGGAAAGGAAGCGTGAAAAATTGCTGAAGGATATCACTATCGGACAGTATTTCCCGGGCAGCAGTCTTATCCACCGCCTTGACCCGAGGTTCAAGATAATCATCACATTTATATATATACTCATGCTCTTTACCGGAAGCAGCGTTGTATGTCTTGCGGTCGGAGCAGTCTATACCGTCGGAGCTGTCATACTCTCGCGTATACCGGTGAAGATGTTTTGGAAAAGCGTAAAGCCGCTTCTGCCGTTTCTTATACTTACGGCGCTGCTGAATCTCTTCCTCGTCGAAAGCGGCGATACGGTGTTCCATTGGAGGTTCATCAAGATAACCGACGGCGGTATAAACATCAGCGTGTTCATGCTGATAAGGATAGTCCTGCTCATCGCGGGAAGCTCGCTCCTGACGTACACGACGTCGCCGATAACGCTCACAGACGCTATCGAGCGCCTTATGTCGCCGCTGAAAATACTGAGATTTCCGGTGCATGAGCTTGCAATGATGATGAGCATAGCGCTGCGCTTCATACCCACTCTCATCGAAGAAACGGACAAGATAATGTCCGCACAGAAAGCCCGCGGAGCTGAGATAGATACCGGAAGCTTCATCACAAGAGCGAAAAACATGGTCTCAATACTCGTGCCGCTGTTCATATCGTCGTTCAGACGTGCGGACGAGCTCGCGACTGCTATGGAGTGCCGCTGCTACAACGGCGGCGAGGGACGTACAAGGCTGCGTCAGCTTCGCTCCGTTCCCCGCGACTATATCGCTCTCGCTATAACATTGCTATTCTACGCCGCTGCGATAACAGTCGGCATCATAACAAAATAAAAGAGGAAAAATAAATGAAAAGCAGCAAGAAAGGCAGTAAAAAACGCAGTCAGGGCACTGAGCTCCGCGCGAAATATGAGCATTTCAGAAAAAGCAGGGCTGCCCGTATCCTGTATGATAAGGGCGTGTTGTATTTCCTGCTCTCGTTCCTGATACCCTCAGTGATAATGCTCTTTGCATTCGCACAGCACAACATACACCCGTTCGGCTCTCAGCAGATGCTCGTTGTTGACCTGTGGCATCAGTATTACCCGTTTTTCAGGGTAGTGCGCGAAAAGCTCCTGACAGGCGGCTCTTTCCTGTATTCATGGGAAAACGGCATGGGCACGAACTTCCTCTCGCTGATATCCTACTATGCTGCGAGCCCGCTCAACTGGCTCTCGGTATTCTTCAGCGACGACGGGACCCGCGACGCACTGACATTTATCCTCATCGCGAAGATAGGCTTTGCAGGAGCGTTTTTCAGCTGCTTCCTGAGATATACCTATCAGCGCCGCGATATCTCGATAGTTGTGTTTTCATCAATGTTTGCGCTTTGCAGCTATATGCTCGGCTACTACTGGAACGTCATGTGGTTCGATACAGTAGCGCTCTTCCCGCTTGTAATGCTCGGAGTCGTTGCTATCTGCCGCGAGAGAAAGTGGAAGCTCTATACGCTCGCGCTTGCGCTCTCGCTTTTTTCCAATTACTACGTTGCATATTTCACCTGCATCTTCACGGTGTTCATGTTCATATTCACACTCATCATCGAGGGCAGGAGCATTAAGGACTATTTCCGCAAGACAGTCACATTCATCGTGTCTACCCTCGTCGGAGCCGGACTTGCCGCGTTCATGCTGATACCGGCTTATCTCGGACTGAAAATGACCTACAGCGTGAACAATCAGTTCCCGGCTGAACGCAGATTCTACGATGAGTGGACTGCTGTATTCGGCAACCTTATCTCATACAACGAGCCTGCCACCAAAGAGGGACTTCCCAATTTCGCCTGCGGAATGCTCGCGATAGTGCTGTTCGGAGTTTTCCTCTTCGCGGGAGGCATAAAGATACGCGAGAAGATAGCCTCGGTCTTCATGCTCGCGCTCATAGCGGTAAGCTGTGAGATGAATCAGCTCAACTACATCTGGCACGGCTTCCACGCAACAAACCAGATACCGCACCGCTTTGCATTTATTTTCAGCTTTGTGCTTGTGGCGGCAGCATTCCGTGCATACGACGCCATGACGAAAAAGGGCATAAAGATATATCAGCTTCTTCTGCTCCTGCCCGCGCCCGCGGCAGTTCTTTACTGCGCATATTATACCGCTGCAAAGAGCGATGACGGCTTCAAGTTTGAAGGTGCGTTCAAGAGCTCTGTTATCATCGCGGCGGCGTATATACTCATATTTATCGCAGCAAAGCTCTTCCCGTTCAAGAATCAGAAGCTCCGCAGGAGCGTGCTCAATCTCGCGCTTACTGCAACAGTATGCGCAGAGCTTTTCAGCAATACCGACCTCGGCGTGAAGGCTGTAGGAAGCTCAAGCTACGATTCGTATCCCTCATCGGACAAGCAGGTGCAGATAATGCTCGACGTCATGCGCGAGGACGATAAATCGCTGTTTTCGCGTACTGAGATGACCTCTACATACACGCTCAACGACAGCGCACTGTATGGATATTACGGCGTTTCGCAGTTCTCATCGTCCGCAAACGTATCCGTTACAAGATTTTTCCGCCGTCTCGGACTGTATGCCTCCGAAGCCGGAAACAGATACTACTACCACATATCCACGCCTGTAGTAAACGACCTTCTTGGCATAAATTATATCATTTCCAAGAGCGGAGCCCTCAACAGCAGCGAGATGTCCCTTGAACTCCTTGACAGCGAAGACCATGTTTACCTCTACCGCAGCAAGTACCCGATGTCGATAGGCTTCATGATGGACAGGGATATCCTCAATATGCAGGACAAGACTCCGGCAAATCCGTATGAATTCCAGAATGAGGTGATACGCAGAGCTACCGGCAGCGAGCTGAATGTGTTCGTTGCGCAGCCTGTAAAATTCGTGGATTATCAGAATATCAACGTTACCAAGAACAGCTTTGGCTCGTATACCTATAACTCTGCCGACCCGACAGACCACTCCAAGAACAGAAAGGCAGTCTATACCTTTGCCTGCCTTGACGACGGGGAGCTCTACGGATACGCGAGCAACAGCTCTATCGAATCCGTTGACCTGAAATGCTGTGACGCTATCGTAGAAAACGGCGTATCGGTCAAGGACTACCCGATATCATTTCCTATGGGAAGCGGAAAAGAAGGCGATGAGGCTTCTGTTTCGATAAACTTCAATAACGATAAGACCTCCGGCACCTACGAACTTCTCGCGTATGCTCTTAAAAAGGAAGAGCTCGACTTGGCGTATGATATGCTCGCGGACGAGCAGTTCGAGGTGACAGACTTCAGCGATACCGAGATAAAGGGCAGGATAAACGCTAAAAAAGGCGGCATACTCTACTTCTCTATCCCGTATGAAAAGGGCTGGAGCGTTTATGTTGACGGCGAAAAGGTCAAATCGGTAAAGGTGCTGCATTCCATGCTCGGAGCTGATATAAGCGCCGGTGAGCACGAGATAACACTGAAATTCTCGCCCGACGGATTCGACAAGGGCGTTATCATAAGCGGAACTTCGCTTGCGGCTCTGCTCGTGCTTATTGCCGCTGAATACTATTACCGCAGAAAGAAAAAGCAGAAAGCGGCTATGATGCCCGTTTCCGTACCGGTCGTAACTGACGGGGAAATGGAAGATGTTTCTGCTCCGGAGGTGACAAATGAGAAACCTGAAAGTGATGACGGCTTACCGCGGGACTAATTACCACGGCTTTCAGCGGCAGGCTAATGCCGTAACCGTGCAGGAGGTGCTCGAAAAAGCCGTATCAAAGGTGCTCAACGAGCCTGTCGGGATAACCGGCTGCTCGCGCACGGACACCGGAGTTCATGCGAGGGAATTCTGCTTCAACGTCAAGACAAACAGCACGATACGCACTCTCGGCTTCTGCCGCGGAGTAAACGGCGAGCTTCCGGACGATATCTCGATACTAAGCTGCGAGGACGTGCCGCTCGATTTCCATGCGCGGTACGACTGCAAGGGCAAGGAGTACATATACAAGATGCACTGTAACGAATCGAAGGACCCGTTCTCAGCAGACCTTGCATACCACTACCGGCGGAAATTCGATATCGAAGCCGCCCGCAAAGCGGCGGCATATCTTGTCGGAGAGCACGATTTCGCGTCGTTTTGTGCAGACTGTACCAATGTGTCAACGACAGTCCGTACTATTTATTCCCTTGACATAGAAAATAGTGGAGATTCCGTAATAATGCTTGTAAAAGGCAACGGATTTCTGTATAATATGATTAGGATAATCGCCGGCACGCTTATGGATATAAGCGAGGGCAGGATAGCTCCTGACGATATGCCGGAAATACTCGCGGCTAAGGACAGGCTCCGCGCAGGCAGGACTGCCATGGCGCACGGGCTTTACCTCAACCGTGTGTTTTACTCGGAAGATGAAATGTTCAGATAAACTTTAAAGAAACAGAGAGAACAAAGGAGGCAGCATAATGCCAATGTATGACGCCAACGATATCGTTGAGCAGAAAAAAAGAGATAAACGAAGAAAGCGGCTGCTTAAATTAACTGCCCTGCTGCTTGTTTTGGGCACAGGCGCGGGAATGTATCTCTCACGGGAGTCGTGGCTTCCAAAGCTGAGAGGCATAGGCAAGCAGTATCAGATAATAGTCAACGACGGACGCCTCGCCGAGGGAAATTTCCCGATAGAAATAAACGGCGGAGCCGAGTATCAGATGGCTTACTCTGATGAAAATGTTATAGTTATGAGCGACGCTTACATATACTTCTATAACGAGGAAGGCGGTGAAATAAAAAAGAGACAGCACGCACTTTCAAATCCCGTAATGGAGACCTCAAACGGCAGAGCTCTGTTGTTTGAGAGCGGCGGAAATGAATTCTGCGTCGAAGACAGCAGCGGAGTGCTGTACACGCATAAAACAGATAAAAACATATTGTTCGCACGGCTGAGCAGTGACGGTTATACGGCGGTCGTCACTACATTTGAAAATTACGCCTGCTATATGAGGGTCTATGACCGGAAGGGCGACGTGATATATGAAAGAAAATGCATCGAACGCCTTAATGATATCAGCTTCAACGAAAACAGCAACGGCTGTGTTGTGAGCTATTTCTATGCTGAAAACGGTTCGCTCGTAACATCGGTACAGGAGATAGACTTTTCCGAGAAGGAAGAAAAATGGAAATCACCCGGACTTGACACTCTCGGACTTGATGTATACGGATTTGACAACGGAGCATTTCTGCTTGGCATCGACGCCTGCGGATATGTTGACAAAAGCGGACAGATAACATCGCTCTACCGGTACGAGGGGGAACTGGCAGGCGGTTCAAGCAGCAAGGGCAAGTCGGCTGTTATCATCAACAGCGACGACAGGCGAAAATATGTAATGGCACTTTTCAGCGGCGGAAATACCGAGCCGATCATCATTGATTTTGACAGTCCGCTCATAGACGTTTCCGTTGTAAACGGTATCGCTTACGTTATGAAGAACGATTCCGTACTCGCATATGATTTCAATGGCGAGCTTCGTTCAACTGCGACCGTAAACGATTCCTACACAGGCTTTGAGAGAAGCAGGGACTATGTGTTCCTGAAAAGCTATAACAAGATAGACAGAATCAATTACGAATGCTGAATACATGAAAAATAATGAAGGGAGGATGCGCAGGTCTTTCCTGCGCAATTATCTATGGGAAGTCAATTTTGGTGGTTCTACGATATTGTTGCTGCCGCCGTATTCCTCGTATGCATTTTCCTTGCAGGAAAAAAAGGAGTGCTCCGAGGGGCGATAGCTGCTGTTGGCTGTGTTATCGCGCTCGCACTGGCGCTCGGTATCAGCACAGGTGCCGCCGACGGCGTATATCAGAATACTATGAGAAGTTCAAATATCAAAAAAGTCGCAAAGGTCATAAGACAGGACGTATTCCTTTACAAGTATGCGGCTTACCTTGAATCGCTCGACGCGAACATTGACCCGAGCTACGACAGGCTCGATGCGATATTCTCATCTGAGAATAAGAATTACGACGAACAGCTCAGCAAATACATCAACAATATAAACGGAAGAAGACTCTATGACGACGAGGAAACGCTCAGGGTCGTTCACGAGGGCTATGCCGTCGTTATCGGCGAGTTAGTCTCGCAGAGCATGAACAAGTATGCAGCCGAGGTCGCAATGAAGGAGATACGCAAAAATCCTGAGACTATGCAGGAGCTGATACCGATGATACACTTCCGCGAGGAGGGCGAATCAGTTCCGCCGGCTAAGTTCATAACCGATAATTACACCGCTCCGGCATATGTGACCATATACAAGCTTGCGGGACTGCTGATAGTCTTTATTCTTGCGTTCGTGTTCACGCTGTATATGTCATACTCTATCGCGAGCAAGCAGGAGCCCTCGCGTCCGGTCGAATACATCATAAGCGGCTCTACAGGCATATTCACCGGCGCCGCGATAGTATTCATCATAGCGGCGGCAGTTCGTCTGTGGGCAGTACTCGGAAGCAATGAGATGCTGTTTTTCAATAACGAAGTTATCGACAGATCGCTTATTTTCAAATATTTCTACAACCTTGTCTCAAAGCTCTGAGACATGAAGCAATTTCATTAACAGGAGGAACAACAGGATGATAATGTGCAGCAACTGCAAGAAGCGTCCCGCCGTGGTATTCATTACCTCTGTACAGGGCAGCGAAAAGAAGAACGAGGGACTCTGCCTTGCTTGCGCAAGAGAAAAAAAGATACCTCAGGTATCGGAATATATGGATCGTCTCGGCATAACCGACGAGGAGATAGACCAGCTCTCTGACCAGATGATGGGTATGCTCGACGGTGATTCGTTCGAGATGGGCGGCTCGGGCATAATGCCGGATTTCATTTCCAATATGTTCGGCGAGCCCAAGAGCTCCTCAGAGCCGGAGAGCGAGAGTGCTCCCGCTGATGACGAGCCGAAGGAATCCGGCAAAAGAAGCCTTTTCGGCAGAGACAAGACTGAAAAGAAGAAAAAGGAAAAAGAGCTCAAATTCCTCGGAAGCTACTGCACCAACCTTTCGCAGAAGGCGGCTGACGGTCAGCTTGACCGCATTATAGGCAGAGACAAGGAAATTGCCCGCGTTATACAGATACTTTCGCGCCGCACCAAGAACAATCCCTGCCTTATCGGTGAGCCCGGCGTTGGTAAAACTGCCGTTGCCGAGGGCATCGCTCAGCGCATAAA
>DEDQ01000015.1:462-17383 GCA_002350065.1 Ruminococcus flavefaciens | reverse complement strand
GGAACTCAGTTCCGCGGACAGTTCGAGAGCCGCGTAAAGGGTCTCGTTGACGAGGTAAAGCGCGAGGGAAATATCATACTCTTTATAGATGAGGTACACAATCTCGTCGGAGCAGGCGATTCCGAGGGCTCGATGAATGCCGCGAATATCCTCAAGCCCGCACTCTCACGCGGCGAGGTGCAGGTGATCGGAGCCACTACCTTCGGCGAGTACCGCAAGTATATCGAGAAGGATTCCGCGCTCGAGCGCCGCTTCCAGCCTGTTACCGTTACCGAGCCCAATATCGAGGACACAGTTAACGTCCTCCTCGGCATAAAGGAATACTACGAGGACTATCACAAGGTGCATATTTCCGATTACCTTATCAGGGTATGCGCTGTGCTCTCTGAGAGATACATCACCGACCGCTTCCTCCCCGACAAGGCTATCGACCTCATGGACGAGGGCTGTGCTCATGCGTGCATACGTTCGCCCGAGATAGCGGCATATGCAAACCTCAAAAAGGAGATAGAAACTCTCGAGGGCGTAGAGAAGGAGCTCTCCGAGCAGCAGGAGCCCGATTATCAGGCTCTCGCTGAGGTCAAGAGCAAGCTCATACACGCCCGCGATGACGCTGAAAAGGTAAGAGAAAAGGCTGAAAACGTACAGGTCACAGAGGAGGACATCACCAAGGTAGTCGAGCTGTGGACCGGTATCCCGGCAAGCAAAATCGCCGAGACAGAATTTCTCAAGATAGCAAAGCTCGAGGGACAGCTCAAAAAGCGCGTTCTCGGTCAGGACGAGGCTGTAGAGGTGCTCACACGCGCTATCAAGCGTACAAGAGTTCAGCTCAGCAAGCGCCGCAGACCGGCTTCGTTCATCTTCGTAGGACCTACCGGCGTAGGCAAGACCGAGCTCGTAAAGGCTCTTTCAGAGGAGCTTTTCGACTCGACTGAGCCGCTTATCCGCCTTGATATGACTGAGTATATGGAGAAGCACTCCGTTGCGAGAATGATAGGCTCGCCTCCCGGATACGTCGGCTACGACGAGGCGGGACAGCTCACTGAAAAGGTGCGCCGCAAGCCGTATTCAGTTATACTCTTCGACGAGATAGAAAAGGCTCACCCTGACGTTATGAATATCCTCATGCAGATACTCGACGAGGGTCACATCGACGACGCACAGGGCAGAAATATAAACTTCGAGAATACCATAATCTGTATGACCTCCAACGCCGGCTCGACCGATAAGAGCGTGGGAGTAGGCTTTAACCGTACAGAAGACGAGATAACCCGTGAAAAGGCTATGAAGGGACTCCGCGATTTCCTTCGTCCCGAATTTATCAGCCGTATCGACGAGATAGTCGTATTCAGACAGCTCGCCAAGGAGGACTTCGCCCGCATCGCAGCTCTTATGCTCGACGAGATGAAGGAGCCTCTTGCCGAGAAAAACATCACTATCACATACGACCAGCCCGCCCTCGACCTCATTGCTGAGAAGTCGTTCGGCAAGCCATACGGAGCAAGAGATATCCGCCGCGTTATCCGTCAGGATATCGAGGATAAGGTCGCAGAGCTCATAATCAACGATTCTTCGAATATCAGCAGTATAGACATCACTGCTGAGGACGGCGGAATAAAGGTGAACGGGACAAAAAAGGAGATGACGGAATAATGGATATCAGAAGATTTGCAGCCGCTTCCGCAGCACTCATGCTTGCGATGCTTTCTGTTACAGGCTGCGGAAATAAAGGAAAGTCCTCATCTTCAGAAGAAGCTGAGGGAGTGCTCGTCCCGTCAGTGGATACCAGCGTTGAAGCTGCCGCAGACGGTCCAAAGCTCTATTTCAGCAATGCGGAGGCTGCTCCCGGCGAGATAGCTGAGGTCTCACTCTGCGTCAAGGACGCGGCTCAGAAGTGGGCGATGTGCGGCATTCACGTTTCATTCAGCGAGGAACTCGAATGCCAGATGGAGGACGCTGAGAGCCGTTCTGTTAAATTCACAAAAGGAAGCGCCTCTGAGGACAGCATCGGCGCTGTATGTATGCTGTGGCAGGACGGTCTGCCGGATAAGCTCGTGCAGGAGCATCTCGGCTGCCTGTTCTTCACCGAGGTCTTTGAAGCCGATGACGGCGGCGACGGCGAGATAGTCAAGTTTTATTTCAAGGTCCCCGACAACGCGGCAAGCGGAACCGAATACTCGGTCGGAATCTACTACGACCCCGAAATGGACATATTCATAAACAAAGCCAACGATGCTGCAATGCAGGCATACGTTTTCCAGAACTGGACTGCCGGAAAAATAACCGTAAAATAATGACTTGTGTTCATAATGGGCTGTTTTTCGGCTAAAAACCATTTGTTTTATACAAAAGTTCAAATGCTATATGTGACAATTATGTGAAATTGCTTATTGACTTTTCAAACAAAATATGATATTATAATAAATATAAAATCTATGTATATGGAGGAAAACTTAAATGGACGAGAACAATCTCAATAATACTGGTATGCCTGAGGGCGCAGACGCTGCTGCTGACCAGATAAACAATACTGCTGCAGAGGCAGGTAATGCTGCAAATTCTGTTGCAGATTCTATCACAGATACAGTTGCTAACGCTGTTAATACAGTCGGTGAGACTGCTGACAACGTTGCAGACAAGGTAGTTGACGCTGTTTCTGACATCGCAGGCGACGTTAAGGACGCTATCAGCGGCGGAGCTGACAATGCTGCAAATACTGCAAACGCTTTCAACAACGCTGAGCCCGCTATCAAGCCTGACGCTGTTTACACAAACAACGGCTTCAATGCTGCTCCTGAGCAGGAGGGAAGCAAGACTCTTGCTATCGTATCTCTCGTGCTCGGTATCGTTTCTATCCTTGCAGGCTGCTGCTGTGGTCTCTGCGGTGCGCCGGTGCCTATCGCAGCTATCATTACAGGTGTTATCGCTAAGGTAAAGAAAAAGCCCGGCTCTGGAATGGCTCTTGCTGGTATCATCACCGGTGCTGTAGGTCTTGTTGTAGCTATCGTAATGGTTATTGTCGGTATTGCAAGCGGCAACTCAACAAGCTTTATGAAGGGCTTTTCTGAAGGATTAAACGGTAAATAATAAGATACATTTGCTGAAATGAAAGAATTCTTTTTATCACGTAAGTTTAAAACAGGGATAGTTTTCGCTATCCCTGTTTTATTGGCATTATTGTACGTTTTCCGCGGGAATATCATGGGACTGAGCAAATACTTGGGCGTGTGTGTGTTTCACGAGGTCACAGGCTGGCACTGTCCCGGCTGCGGAAATACAAGAAGCCTGCGCGCTTTGCTGAATCTTCACCCGCTTATCGCGATACATAATAATCCTGCTATGCCGACTCTCGCGCTTATAGGCGTATGCGCGTATATCGAGCTTGTTTCCGACGTTATAGGGAAAAAGATAAAGATACTGCCCCGCAGCATCATTTTCTGGTACAGTGTACTCGGACTTTTCTTTATCTTCTACATTCTCAGGAATATATTTCCCGTGCTTGCACCGATACCTGACCCGTAATCCGGCATATATAGAGCAATATTAAATGAAAAAGGACTGCTTGAAAGCAGTCCTTTTGTTGTATCAGGTGAGCTTGTGCTGAGCTATCATGAGTCTGACCGTATCGTAGAGGTACGGCTTCAGCTCGTTGAGCGTACACGGGTCGCTGTAGAGTATCGCCGAGTAGCACGTCGACGAGACGAGCTCGATTATCATGAACAGCATTATTTCCGGGTCGCGGAATTTATACGGAGCTTCTGCAAGCATCATATCATAAACCTGCGAGAAATCGACGTCATTCTTAGCTGCGGGAGATGTGAGGGCTGATTTGAAGACTCCCCAGCTCAGATTCTTGGAAATAAATGTCAGGAGCGACTGGTTGCTGTTGAGCTGATTCACGATGTTGTCGATTATGCGGATAATTTTGTCCTCGAAGGTTATATTTTTCAGCTCGGGTCCGAGCTCCTCCATAGCGTTGAGGAAAAGCTGACTTGATTTGTGAGCCACGAGCTTGTTGCGGATATCGTATTTATCCTTGAAGTAGAGGTAGAATGTGCCCTTTGCGACGCCTGCCTTGCCTGCGATGTCGGAGATAGACGTCTTGCTGAAGCCCTTAGTTGTAAAAAATTCAAATGCTGTCTTCAATAATGAAGACTCTTTCTGCTGCTTATTACCGTCGATCTTGCCCATTATTTACCTTCCTTTTGGCATATGCCATTTTTTTAGAGGCTTTGCATTATGTCTATTATATCGTATAAATCCGGTACTGTCAAGGTCTCAAAGCTGACCAAAGGTCATAAATATCGGAGCTCCGAATTGTGCAGGTATACAAAAATATGACCGAAAGTCAATTTTGTGCCGGAAAGCTATTGACCGGCGGTCATTTTTGCGATATACTATATTTAAAGATTCGGAAAACTTATATGTTTTTCCGGAAGATATACAGAGAAAGGAAAGATGCATATGTTGCGATTCGGCGAGTTTATTGCTAAACGACGGGTATTCATTCTTCTGATAGGTATCATTCTTCTTGTACCCTCAGCTATAGGATACCTCAATACAAGAGTCAACTACGATATCCTCTCATATCTGCCAAAGGATATCAATACAATGGTCGGTCAGGATATCCTGATAGACGAATTCGGACAGGGCGGATTCTCCTTTGTAATGGTGGAGGGCATGACCGAAAAGGAAATCGCCGAAACCGCGGATAAGCTTTCCGGAGTCGACGGAGTTTCAAACGTCGTATGCTATGAGACCCTCACAGACCTGAACCTCCCTAAGGAAGTGCTCCCGCAGAAGGTGCGCGACTTCTTCAATAAGGGCGACAATACACTGATGGCGGTATTCTTCGAGGAATCGACCTCCGCTGACAAGACTCTCGCCGCAATAGACGAGATGAGAGACATAACCTCAGAGCAGTGCTTCATCAGCGGCATGAGCGCTATCACAGCCGACATGAAACACCTCTCAGACCGCGAGTCCATAATCTATGCGGTCATAGCAGTTATCCTCACGAGCATAGTCCTTGTAGTGACAATGGATTCCTTCCTTATACCGGTATTTTTCATGCTCAGCATCGGTATGGCGATAGTATGGAATCTCGGAACCAACTTCGCAATGGGCGAGATATCCTTCCTGACACAGGCGCTCGCACTTGTATTGCAGCTCGGCGTTACCATGGACTACTCGATATTCCTGTGGCACAGCTACAAGGAGCAGCAGAAATACTTCCCCGAGAGCAAAACAGAGGCTATGGCACACGCTATCGCGGCTACTGTAACGTCAGTTGTCAGCAGCTCGTTCACGACAGTTGCAGGCTTCCTTGCAATGTGCTTCATGAGCTTCACGCTCGGTCTTGACCTCGGAATCGTAATGGCTAAGGGAGTTATCTGCGGCGTTATCGCCTGTGTAACCGTTCTCCCGGCGATGATACTCATCTTCGACAAGGCTATCGCCAAGACCTCGCACCGCGATTTCCTCCCCGGATTTGCGAGAACTTCTTCATTCATCGTCAAGCACGCCGGAGTTTTCCTCACGCTTGCGGCAGTAGTTATTATCCCCGCAGTTTTCGGATATAATCACTACGGCGTATATTATAAGCTCGACAGCACCCTCCCGAAAGACCTCGAAAGCGTTGTAGCAAATACAAAGCTCTCGGAGGAGTACAACATGAACAGCACTCATATCCTCCTCGTTGATTCAAACATGGACGCCAAAACAGCGACAAGTATGCTCGACGAAATGGAAAAGGTCGACGGAGTGCAGTTCACACTCGGCTACAATACTCTTGTAGGACCCGCTATCCCGGACGAGATAGTTCCCGACAAGGTAAAGAGCAAGCTCAAGAGCGAGAGCAAACAGCTCATGCTTGTCGGCTCGGAGTACGAAGTTGCCTCCGATGCGGTAAACGAGCAGGTCGCAGAGCTCAACGACATCGTTTCCAAGTATGACCCCGACGGTATGCTCATCGGTGAAGCTCCCGCGACAAAGGACCTCATTGATATCACCAACCGCGACTTCAAGGTCGTCAGTGTACTTTCGATAGCGGCGATATTCCTTATCATTGCGCTGACTTTCAAGTCGATATCGCTCCCTGTGATACTTGTATCAGTTATCGAGCTTGCTATAATGGTGAATCTCGGTATCTCCTACTTCACAAATACCGAGCTCCCGTTCATCGCCTCCGTTGTTATCGGAACCATACAGCTCGGCGCAACTGTTGACTACGCTATCCTCATGACAACAAGATACCGCACTGAAAGAGCAAGCGGCAAGGACAAAAAGGAGTCCGTAAGGATCGCGCTTGCGGCGTCGATAAAGTCGGTCATAACATCAGCGCTCGGATTCTTTGCGGCAACAGTCGGAGTTGCGGTATACTCACAGATAGGAATGGTATCCTCGCTGTGCCTGCTTCTCTCGCGCGGAGCGCTCATCTCAATGGTTATCGTTATAACAGTTCTGCCGTCGATGTTCATGCTCTTTGACGGTATCATATGCAGAACAAGTGCAGGCTTCAGACCGAAGGATAACGAAATGCCAGAAAATAACAGCTTAAACGCTTTCAGCCATTGACATATTTTGGAAAGGATAGATGAATTATGAAAGACTATAAGAGAATCGCAGCAGCAGTACTCGCAGTAGCTGTTTCAGCCGCTGCAACAGGCTCTATCGCATATGCAAAGAACAATGACAAGTCTGCAGCCGTTACCTCGGCTTCAGGCTCAGATAAAAAATCAGACGCAAGCTCAGCAGAGAGAAAAGCCGCTGACGGCGCTGTCTACAAGGACGAGACCGTTTACGTGCTCTGCAACAGCGATTCCAGCGTCAAGGACGTCGTTGTAAGCGACTGGCTGAAGAATACTCCCGCGCTCGACAGCCTTTCCGATATCTCTGACCTCACCGATATCGAAAATGTAAAGGGCAGCGAGGATTTCACCCAGACCGGCAGCACCCTCGACTGGTCTACCAAGGGAAATGACATATACTACAAGGGCAAGACCAACAAGGAGCTCCCCGTTGACGTAAAGATGACCTACTTCCTCGACGGCAAGGAGATAAAGCCTGCCGACCTCAAAGGCAAGAGCGGTCACGTAACTATCCGCTGGGAATACACCAACAAGCAGAAGGTCACCAAGACTATAAACGGCAAAAAGACCGATATATACGTACCTTTCATGGCTGCAAGCGCGGCAGTCCTCGATACGGGAAAATTCACCAATGTTGAGGTCACAAACGGAAAGGTCATCTCCGACGGAAACAGGCTCATCGTTGTCGGAGCAGCTTTTCCGGGACTCAACAAGAGCCTTGCACTCGACGATATAAAATCGCTTGATATCGAGCTCCCCGAGAGCTTCGAGCTCGAGGCTGATGTTAAGGATTATGAGATGAATACATCTGTTACAGTAGTTTCCAACGAGATATTCACTCAGCTCGACCTTGATGAGAATTTCGATGTAAGCGACCTCGAGGATAAGCTCACACAGCTCCGCGACGGCGCAAATCAGCTCACAGAGGGAACAGCCAAGCTCTATGACGGTATCAGCGAGCTCAACAGCAAGACCGGCGACCTCACAGAAGGCATCAACAAGCTCTACGACGGTTCGCTCAGTCTCAAAAACGGAGCAGGTGAACTCAGCGACGGCGCTTCAAAGCTTGCGGGCGGAGCGAAAACTCTCTCAGATTCTACAGGAAAATTCACTGACGGCATGAAGTCGGCTAAGGACGGCTCATCACAGCTCGTGAGCGGTCTTGAACTCATCAAGAACGGTTCAGGCTCTCTCTATGAGGGACTCTATGCCGCTGACAACGGAGCAGGCGAGCTCAGCGACGGTCTCGCCTCCGCAAAATCCGGCTCGGACGAACTTGTTGCCGGCTTCGCTAAGGTAACAGACGGCGCAGCAGCACTCTCCGAGGGCGCACAGCAGCTCGGCGGCGGTGTAGGTTCACTCGCTGACGGAAGCAGTCAGCTCAAAGCCGGTACAGCTCAGCTCGCAGACGGAGCAGGTCAGCTCGCAGCAGGCGCTGAAACACTCAACACATCGGCAGGTCAGCTCTCACAGGGCATAACAGGAGCAAAGTCCGGCGCGGACCAGCTCGCGGCAGGCATAACATCTGCCAAGACAGGCGCGGACGCTCTCGCGACCGGAGCATCTAAGCTCACAACGGGCGCTGACAGCCTTGCAGCAGGAGCTTCTCAGCTCGAAGCAGGCGCCGGACAGCTTGCAGAAGGCGCAGACACTCTTACAGCCGGCATCGGAACAGCCGGAGCAGGTCTTGATACTACCATAGCAGCAAACGAACAGGCTCTCGCGGCATTGAAGGCGCTCTATGCTGAAACTCCCTCGCAGGATATGGCAGTTGCAATAGGAACTCTTGAGCAGACCATAGAAGCTCAGAAGCAGATAGCAGCATCAATGAAGGACGGCGGACAGCTCAAGGACGGCGCAGCAGCTCTCTCAGCAGGTGCCGGACAGCTCGGAACAGGTGCCGCTCAGGTAAATGCCGGAGCAGGCGCACTTTCAGCAGGTGCAAAGGAAGTGAGCGGCGGTCTCGGACAGCTCTCAGAGGGACTTTCCGCAGCTCAGACCGGTTCAGCATCTTTGCAGCAGGGCATGGCTCAGCTCGACGAGGGCGGCAAGGCTCTTGCACAGGGCACAGGCAAGCTCTCAGGCTCAACTGCACAGCTCTCACAGGGTGCGAAGTCAGTATCCGAGGGAGCAGCAAAGCTTGACGGAGGCATTTCTGCTTTTGCACAGGGCAGCGGAAGCTTCACAAGCGGTCTTGACCAGCTCATCGCAGGTCTCGGACAGCTCTCAGCCGGCAATACATCGCTCAATAACGGACTTGCAAGGCTCTCAGCCGGCGCATACGACCTCAAATCCGGTACAGCTCAGCTCTACGCCGGAGCGTACTCGCTCGACGAGGGAATAAACAAGGCTTATGCCGGCTCGTATACTCTTGACGAGGGCATGGATAAGCTCCTTGACGGCGGCAGTCAGATAGGCACAGGCGCGAATACTATATACGAGAACCTCGTTAAGCTCAGCTCCGGAGCAAATACTCTCAGCAGCGGCGCAGGACAGCTCTACACCGGAGTTGCAACTCTTCACGACAGCGTACCTGCTCTCACAAGCGGCGTAGGACAGCTCAAGGACGGCGCAAAGCAGCTCAACGACGGCATGAAGAAGTTCGACGACGAGGGTATAAGCAAGGTCAGCAAGCTCCTCGACGAGGCACTCCCCGACCTCACAGACCGCTTCAAGGCAGTTAAGGAAGCAGCTTCGGACTACGGTACATTCTCCGGAAAGTCTGACTCCATGAACGGCAGTGTTAAATTCATCTACATCATGGACGGCTCTTCAGATTGAGGCTGATAGTATAGTAAGTTTCTTCATTTTTCATAAAGCAAAAGGACACCTATCTGGTGTCCTTTTGCTTTGTATTCGTTTTTGTATCAGAGTCCGGAAACAGTAAAATCGACTTCAATTTTTGTCCATTCGCTGAAATCTGCTTCGCTGACAACGTTAGCGCTGTACTGGCTGAACAGCTCATTCGGCTCGCCGCCGGTATAGAGAGCTCCCTCAGCGGTGCGCGAATCCACGGGAGGCTCCGACTTCCATGAATTGAACAGGAAAGCCTTTGTCTCGGCGCCGTCGTCGGTGGAGGTATAAGCCTTTGAACCGAGCTCGACCTCCCTGCCGTCAACTCTGACAGCCTTTATGGTAATGACTGCTCCGGGGAGCTGAGTTTCGCCGTCCTTGATGCAGACGGACATTATTTTAAGTCCCATGGGAGTGTACTGGTCGTCGGGGTCGCTCGTTGCGGCGAAGCGGAAGCCCTTTGTATCGGCGTCAACGCTTACGGTATAGTCACCGTTGCCGGTTATATGGGCGATCCCGGCGTTGAACGCGAGCTGGTTCTTGTCCTCTTTTTCGTTCCACTGGTCGCCGAAATATTTTATCCAGTTCTGCTTGTCGATAACGGAGAGGTAAGCGTCTCCGGAAGCGGCGGCGATATTGTCCTCGAGCTCAACGCCGTCGAGACTGACAGCGGCTTTTCCGGCTGTTGCCGACTGGGTATCCGCCGATGATACAGCTTCGGAGCCCTTTTTATCCTTTGAGCCGCATGATGCGGAGATGCTGAGAAGCATTGCAGAAGCGGCAATGCACGCGATTATCTTTTTCATATTATCCACCCTTTTATGCAATAATATATACATTCTACTTCAAAAATCGCTTTTTGTCAAGACGGACGGAACAATACGGAAAACCGGAATTGAAGAGCAATCACTTAAAATTGCCGAAAAATGGCGGTTTTAACATAAACCTTGCCTGTATAAGGCTGAAATCCGGCATTTTATAAATTGACATATCATTGATATGGTGATATAATAAAATGTTGTCGGCATATTCTGACAATGTATAAACAAACACAGAGGAAATTCAAAATAAGTTTAAAAAGGAGTTCAAAATGGAAAATATCATCGTTTTATCCAATGCTGCTGAAAGCATGAAGGCGGCTATGTACATCGACCCCGCGTCCACAAGTCTTATTATCCAGATAGTTGCCGGCGTTGTTATCACCGTCGGAACAGTTCTCGGTATCTACTGGAGAAAGGTCAAGAGCGCTGTAAAGAAGAAGTCCGGCGCAGAGGAGACCGCTCCCAAGGCTGAGATAAAGGGCGCTGAGGCTGGCAAGGACGTTATCACTGCAAGCGACCTTCTCGATGACGATGACGACGACGAGGAATAATACGACAGGAGAGCATAAATGGTTGTAATAAGCTTTTTAGGCGATATCCTCGGAAAGGCAATGAGCTTCATATTCAACATCGTGGGCAACTACGGTCTGAGCATCATCATATTCACGCTTCTTACAAAGGTGATACTCTTCCCGCTGAATATGGCTACGCAGAAGAACTCTATCAATATGGTACGCCTCATGCCTGAGGAAAACGCACTCAAGATAAAATACATCGACGACAAGGACAAGCTCGGCGAGGAACAGCTCAAGCTCTACAAGAAGTATCACTATCACCCGCTTCTCAGCTCTGTCCCGCTTCTGATACAGATACCGCTCGTTCTCGGACTTGTTTACGTTATGTATCACCCGCTCACATTCATTCACCAGTTCGATACGGATATAATCCAGCAGTTCAAGGACTGGCTCGGAGCCTTTGCCTCTACGGAACAGCTCAAAGAGAACAACTACCAGCTTGAGATAGTGAGCCTCATCAAGGAGAACCTTATCCCCTCGGGTCACCCGCTTCCGGAGGGACTTCTGCCCTCTGCGGAGGAGGTAAAGAACCTCAATACGATGTTCTTCGGCATCGACCTCAGTAAGACTCCTTCATTCAAGCACGACTATATCCTGCTCAGCATACCGATACTCTCGGGCGTGAGCGCATGGCTGCTCTGCTTTATCCAGAACCGAGTAAACGTGCTTCAGGTAGCTTCGGGCAACCTCAGCAAGGTGCTCTCGACGCTGCTTCTCATAGCGTTTTCAGTTTACTTCTCGTTCATCGTTCCCGCAGGCGTAGGACTTTACTGGATATTCGGAAACCTCTTCGCTATCCCGTTCATGTACCTCTACAACATCTGTATGCCGCCTAAGAAGTACATCGACTACGAGTACCTCAAAAAGATGAATGAGCAGCGTATAGAAAAGGAAAAACAGCACAAGAAATACAGCTCGCGCGAGAAGGCTGATTACAAGAAGTTCTTCGAGGTAAAGGATATGAAGCTCATGTTCTACTCCGAGTCGAATGGCTTCTACAAGTATTTCAAGGGCATGATAGACTACATCTGCGAGAATTCTGACCTCGAGATACACTACGTTACAAGCGACCCCAACGACAACATCTTCAAGGACGAACGTCCTCAGATACACCCCTACTACGTCGGCACCGACAGATATCTCGTTCCGCTTTTCATGAAGCTCGAATGCGATATGTGCGTCATGACCATGCCCGACCTCGAAAAGTACCACATCAAGCGCTCACGCGTTAAGAAGGACGTCGAGTACGTATTCGCGTGCCACGGCATGGGAAGCATTGCTTCTTCCTACAGAAAGGGCGCTCTCGACTGGTTCGATACTATCCTTGTTCCGAGCGTTGACCAGTTCAACGAGATACGCGCTGCCGAGGAGATATACAAGACTCCCAAGAAGTGCCTCGTAGAGACCGGCTACCCGCTCCTCGACGATATGCTCGACGAGTATAACAAGTCCGAGCACCCCGTTAACAAGATACCGAAGATACTCATCGCGCCCTCATGGCAGGCTGACAACATCATCGACCTGTGCATAGACGACCTCCTCAGTGAGCTCAGCAAGACCGATTACGAGATAATCCTCCGTCCTCACCCGCAGCAGGTACGTCACGAGCCCGAGAAGTTCGATATCCTCAAGGAAAAATTCAAGGACAAGAAGAACATCACTGTTCAGACCGATTTCTCCTCGAACAACCCTGTTCTTGAGGCAGACGTCCTCATCACCGACTGGAGCGATATCTCGTTCGAGTTTGCATTCGTTACAAAGCGTCCCGTACTCTTCATCAATACTCCCATGAAGATAATGAATCAGGAGTACGAGAAGATAGGCATTCCGCCCATAACTCTCACGATAAGAACGGTTATCGGCGAGGCGCTCGAGACAAACGAGCTCGGCAAAACTAATGAGATCATCGACAAGATGCTCACCGAGCGCGAGGAATACTCCAAGAAGATATCCGCGGCTTATGAAGAGCACGTTTACAATATCGGCAAGAGCACTAAGCTCTGCGGCAAGTATATCATCAAGCGCCTTAACGGCTAAATAAAAAGCTCCCCGTATGGGGAGCTTTTTACATATCATTTCTGTTTTCGAGCGCCTTAAAGAGCGTTACCTCATCGGCGTATTCGAGAATTCCTCCTACGGGGAGACCGAATGCGAGACGTGACACCTTCACGCCGAGCGGCTTGAGCAGTCCTGCCACATACATAGCTGTAGCATCGCCCTCGACCGTGGGATTTGTAGCCATTATGACCTCCTCCACGCCGCCCTGAGCTATCCTCGCGAGGAGCTCCTTAACGCGGAGCTTGTCCGGCGTGATGCCGTCCATAGGCGAGAGCAGACCGTGCAGAACGTGGTAGGTACCGTTGTATTCGCGTGTGCGCTCGAAAGCTGTAACGTCCTTGGGACTCTCGACAACGCAAATGACGCTTTTGTCACGCTCGTCATCGCTGCATATGGGACAGACCTCCCGTTCCGTCAGATTCTGACAGATACTGCAGCAGCGGACGTTGTTCTTAGCGTCAAGCAGCGCCTGAGCGAAGCTCTCGACTGCCGCCTCGTCCATAGACATAACGTGATATGCGAGGCGCTGAGCCGATTTCATGCCGATTCCCGGAAGGGACGCAAACTTTTCCGCCAGTATGACCAGCGGAAGAGCGTTGTGGTCAGCCATTTATCAGAAAAGACCGGGGAGAGCAACTCCGCCAGTTATCTTGCTCATCTCAGACTCTGTAGTTGTCTCGATGTTGTTGACAGCCTCGTTGATAGCGCTGATGATGAGGTCCTGAAGCATCTCGATATCCTCGGGGTCAACTACCTCGGGCTTGAGTGTGAGAGACTTGATAGTCTTCTTGCCTGTGAGAGTTACCTCAACAGCTCCGCCGCCTGCTGTAGCAGTAAAGTCGCGAGCCTCGATATCCTCCTGGAGCTCTGTGATCTGATCCTGCATCTTCTGAGCCTGCTTGATCATCTGGTTCATGTTCTGGGCACCGCCGCCGCCGATATTCTTAGGTATTCTTGCTTTCATAGTAATTTTCTCCTTTAATTTATTTATTGGTTATTATTATCAACAGCTGTTTCAATATTGCTGTTAATTGCTTTTTTTACGAGCTGTTCCGCGAGGTTCTTGGTCTCCTCGACCGAGGTCGTACACCGCGCAGTTATGCGGTATTTCTGTCCGAGGACGTTGTATATCGCCTTGCTGAGCGATATCGCATTCTCCTTGCTCCCTTTGAACAGCGAGATGAAGAAACGGTTGGGAGTGAATATGCACAGCACATTTCCCTTTGTTGAAGCAGTAGAGCCTTCAAGACTTCCTGCGACCGCGGGGTTTATCTTGCGGAATTCCTCCATGATATCCTCCCATTTATCGCAGGGCGTGAGCTCGTCCTCCCTGACCGTCCTGATGTCAACGCTGACATTGGGCGCGGGCTCGGATTCTCCGGCAGGGCTTGAAGCCGTGAACACCTCTCGGGCGTTCCTGTCGGGAGCGTCAGAGCGCATACCGCCAGCCGGTACAGCGCTGAGCTTATCCTCCAACTGTTTTATTTTATCATAAATTTCAGAATTGTCAATAGCTGCGGGAACGTTTCCTCCCTTGCCGCAGACCCTTATCAGCGACATCTCGAACTCGACGCGCTTGTTGAGGGCTCTCATCATGTGCTCGCGGCAGGCTTGAAGCTGCTCGATGCGGCTCATGATATCGGGGAGCTCTGTCCGCTCTGCGATAGCTTTCAGTCTTTCGAGCTCGTCCGGCATAGCGATGACGATGTCGGCAGCGCTCTCGGGCGAGACCTTTATCAGCATGAGGTTGCGGAGCTGCAATATCAGCTCCTCGCAGAGATTGGTGAGGTCCTTGGACATATTATAGAGCTTATCGGTAACAACGAGAGCCTTAGCAGCGTCGCCGTCGGCGATAGCCTCGAGTATATCGTATATATGCTCTCTGCCGGCGATACCGGCTGTTTCGGAAACAGCCGCCGCGTCGATGCTTTCGGCGCATACCGAGCACTGGTCGAGCAGCGATACCGCGTCACGCATACCTCCGTCGGCAAGCTTGGCTATCATGTCAGCGCCGTCGGGAGAGAGGTCTATCTGCTCCTGCGAGGCGATGTAAAGCAGTCTTGCAACGATGTCCTTCTGCTTTATCCTGCGGAAGTCATAACGCTGACAGCGTGAGGTTATGGTCGCGGGGACCTTGTGTATCTCAGTTGTGGCAAGTATGAATTTGACGTATTCAGGCGGCTCTTCCATTATCTTCAGCAGCGCGTTGAACGCCGGCACGGAGAGCATATGCACCTCGTCGATGATGTATACCTTGTACTTGCAGCGCTCGGGAGAGTAAACAGCTCCTTCGCGCAGGTCGCGTATATCGTTTACGCCGTTGTTTGAAGCGGCGTCTATCTCGATGATATCGGTGAGTGAGCCCTCGTCGGCTTCGCGGCAGATATCGCACTCGAGGCATGGATTTCCGTCCTTCATATTCGGACAGTTCACAGCCTTGGCGAGTATTCTCGCGCAGGTAGTCTTACCTGTTCCGCGCGAGCCCGTGAAAAGGTAGGCGTGGGCGGTCTTTTCGGCTCTGAGCTGGTTTTTCAGCGTATCGGTGATATGCTGCTGGGAGATAACATCGTCGAATGTAAGCGGTCTCCACTTGCGGTAAAGCGCCTTATACAATATATCTCCCTCCTTGGTCAGTTCTTGGTATCGTTCTCTCCGCCGAGCTTTTTCTCGATGTCCTTTTCGAGCATTACCGAGCCGAGCACCTCCTTGAAGTAGCTCGCAAAGCCCTCGGGGTCTTTTATATGGTTTATGAGAGCCTCGCGGTAGAGCCGCTGACCCTCGTTGAGATTTTTCATCATTGTCTGCGCGATAGCTGCTCCGCCGAGCGCCTCCGCGTAGTTGTAGTGCTTCTCGATAGCCTCGCTGAACCATTCCATAGCCTTTGCGGGCTGGTTGAGCTTGAGATACATTCTTCCCACGTCGGTGAGCACATACATACGGAAGGGACTGTTCTCGTCGCCGAGCACTTCTGTATAGAGCTTTACAGCCTCGTCAGTATCGCCGTTGCTTCCGGTGCATCTCGCATTCAGGAAGGGCAAGACCTTGTCGTGAAAACCTTGCTCGCGTGCGCGTTCGTAGTAGATGAGCGCATTCGGGTAATAGGTCATGAGGTCGTAGCAGCGGGCGGTATAGAAGCTCACAACTGCCTTTTCGCTGTCGGTAAGGCGGTCTGTGTAGTCGCTTTCGAGCATTTTCAGCTCTTCAAGAGCAGCGTTTGCCCTGTGCGAGAAGAGCAGGTCGAGCGAGTGGCTGAACAGGCGGCACTTCTTGCTTACGCCGACGAAGTTCCTGCCGATGATGTCCTGATCGTACTTGTGGAAGTTTTCGGGAAGCTTCAGTATCATCGCGCCTGCAATGCCGGCAGCATTCAGCACGGCAAATCCGACTGCTGTGTACAGGACCTTCCTGTCGCCGGTCATGATGCTGTATACAACTGCAACTATATAAAATATCAGAGCTCCCGCGACAGTTCCTGCCGGAGCGGCTTGTATAACAGTGCCGGCAAGCCTGCTGAAAAATGAAGTTAACTTTTTCATAGCCGTACCCCATTAAGAAAAAATTCCGGAACATAGATGTGCAGGCTGGCTGCGGCACACGAGACGATCCGCTTAATGCTGCTCGGTCTCCCGCCTGACATGGTTCACGGTGTCTTGTTGCACAGGGCCCGCACATCTATATTTCGGAATTTCCATTAAAACATATTACAGGCGTATTCGCGCCTGTATAATATAATACCACATTCCCGCAGCTTTGTCAAGCTTTTTTTATAATATGGAAAGGCTTGGCGGCATATGATTCAAATCATGAATGATCCTGCCGATATGCGCGTATAATATATCAGATGAGTTCTCACACTCTCTGACAACATTATATTTTTCTTGCCGGAGCGGCTCGCTGCTCCGGAATTTTTTGTCCGCGAGCGGCGTACAAGCGTATTCACCAAAAACACACTGAAAGTATATCCGAATTTTGGCTTTCTGTCAATAGATTTTCAGCGGCTTTTAGAGTATAATTGTTATTGACACTAAAATATCAATATATTATGAAAGTAGGCAGCTATCATGGCTAATAAAGTTGTAAAATT
>DEDQ01000015.1:0-137 GCA_002350065.1 Ruminococcus flavefaciens | reverse complement strand
GGCTTTAATTTCGTTGATGCCGCAGACGTTATCATCTTCGACACAAAGGGCAATCTTCTCCTTGAGGAGACTGTAAAGGCTGTACGCGAGCGCATAAAGGGTCTCGATAATGCCGTTATCCCCGGATTCTACGGCAG
>DEDQ01000072.1:13747-16701 GCA_002350065.1 Ruminococcus flavefaciens | reverse complement strand
CAGGACTGGAACAGCCACGGCATTGAGCACGAGCTCTCCGCGCTCTACGACTGCGCTCACGGTGCCGGACTTGCAGTCATAATGCCCGCATGGATGGAGTTCGTCTACACGCACGATATCATGCGCTTTGCACAGGCGGCGACGCGCATATGGGGCTGCAAAATGGACTTCGCGGCTCCCGAAAACACAGCCCGCGAGGGAATAATCCGCTTCCGCCGCTTCCTCAGAGATATCGGTATGCCGCTCACATTTGATGAGCTCGGCGCCAAGACCGACGATATACCCGCACTCGTTGACAAGTTCGGACTCGGCGACGGCAGAACAGGCGGATTCGTCAAGCTCTCGTCGGAGGATATCGCCTCTATCTACAGGATAGCCGCCGACCCAAAGCTCATATAAACAGCAGAAAAGCCATAAAGAAGTTTTGACTTCTTTATGGCTTTTTTTCTTATAGCTCTTCCATTTGTCCGGAGCTCTGATTCCTGCTTTCTATCTGCTCCTTCTTTATCTGGAAGGGGTCTTTTATCTCGCGCTGACGCTTATCCATGTCGTACATGGTCTGCTTGACCTCGAAATGCGGGAAGCCTTCCTGCTGCTCGAGCCAGTGGTACTTCTTGTTGCTCTGCATCGTCCTGTAGGTGAAATATGCGAATACTCCGTGCCCTGAGCCCGACATTACGAGAGCTACCACTACGTCGCCGAGAGAATCGCTGATTATTGCCGTGAATACAAGAAGATGCACCGCAAGGAGTATGAGCGACGCGGTCGACCAGTGGTTGTCGTTTTTCGTGATGCCGATGAAGCCGGTAACGCTCACGGCAGCGGCTATGACAGCGAGAAGCACAAATATCGGCGATATCATGACTGCATAGTAGAGCTCAAACAATATCATGCACAGGAACAGTCCGCATAACACGCAGCTTGTGGTGGACTGCTTCTTTATTTTTTTGAGGGCTACGCGGTTCTGGCTGTATATTTCTTCGAGTTCCATGGTTTTTCCTCCGTTTTGAATTTGTTTATTGAATTTATCGTTTTTAGTATATCATAAATCTGTACAAAAAGCAAGAGGGGTTTTTGTAGCGTTTTTCATTGATTTTTTAACGGCTTTAGTGTATAATAATTATATATATCATTATAAGCGGGACTTATTGTTCTTTTAGAACCAAAGCTTCGCATTTACCCTCAGCAAAGCTTCTGTTCCGGAAAGGAGCCCACATGAACTTCCTTAATCTTGCTAACAGCTTTCACGCACCGACTTGTATCATCTCTGTAGACAGGCTGCCAGACGACGAATACGGTGCTATCCGCCTTGTTGCGGGCAATAAGAAATACCTTGAACCTATCGAGCACCCCGTTCTGCCTGTTTTGCAGAATATGCCCGGTATCCCCGAGGTTTTCATGCAGGCAAATGAGTTTGTTCCGAATTCACTGTACGAAAGATATCTCCCCAAAGATATCGGATTCGAGAAGATATGCTACCGCGCCGCCGTAAAGAAGATACCGATACATACATACGTCCACATGAACGACCTCGACCTGTGGTTCGATATATTCTGTATGCCTATCGACTACGAAAATGGCGACACCTGCTACTGCATCTATACGGCTGAGCCGAGCAATCCCATGGATATCGGCGTAAGCTCGAGCCAGTCGGAAACCGCCTCGGAGGACGTTATCAAGACCTGTATAAAGCTCCACAGCACCAACGACCTCAAAAAGTCAATGGACGATATCATCACCGACCTGCGCATGATATGCCGCGCCGAGGCTTGTACGATAATCCTTATTGACCCCGAGGAGGGAACTCATTCTGTTCTCGCGACCAGTATCAGCGAAAGCTGCAGCGTGAAACGTGTTGCCACGTTCAAGGAGCACGGCGAGATAGTTTCGTCGTGGCTTGAGACCTTCGCCGGAAGCGACTGCCTCATCATCAAGGACGACAAGGACTGGGACTACGTTCAGCGCATCAACGAGCCGTGGTATAAAAACCTCAGAGAAGCCGGAGTTACCAGCCTTGTGATGTTCCCGCTCCGCTACGATAACGAAACTCTCGGCTATATCTGGGCAAGCAACTTCGATACGACGAATACAATGCGCATCAAGGAAACTCTCGAGCTGATAGCCTTCTTCATCTCGTCAAAGCTCTCGAGCTATAAAATGGTCGAGCACCTCCGCCACATCAGCTATACCGACCAGCTTACCGGCATACCGAACCGTATCGCCTGCACCGAGCACCTCCGCGAGCTCATCAAGCGCGGCGATAGATTCACCGTGGTTTCCGTTGATATCAACGGCTTCAAGAGCATCAACGATACTATGGGATTCGAGACCGGAAACAAGGTGCTCATCGAGATAGCAAATCGCTTCCGCACCATTGCCGAGGCGAAGCTCTCGGGCACTAACGACTACATCGCGCGTATGGGCGGAGATGAATACGCCATAATAATCCGCGATTACCGCAGCGACGATGAGATACTCAAGACCATTAAACAGTACGAATCCGTCCTCGGGAGCCGTCTCACGGTCGATGACTGCGACTTCTGCATAACCGCAAGCTTCGGCTATGCCCTTTTCCCCGATGACGCGGTTACGAGCGATAACCTCTTCACGTATTCCAATGCGTCGATGAACGAGGTGAAGCGCATAAACAGCAGCAATCACATTATCCGCTTTACTCCCGACCTGCTGAAGGTCGAGCGCACTCTCGAGATAGAGCACAAGCTGATAAATGCACTCGAAAACGATACCATTTACTACAACCTCCAGCCGCAGTTCGACCTTGACCATAAGCTCCGCGGCTTTGAGGCTCTCGCGCGTATGAAGGATACCGACGGAAAGGTGATACCTCCCGGCGAGTTCATTCCCGTTGCGGAAAAAGTCGGTCTCGTCGACAAGGTCGACGCCGCAGTTTTCAGAAAGGCTGCGATGTTCATCGGCGGACTTATCACCAAGAC
>DEDQ01000072.1:13046-13689 GCA_002350065.1 Ruminococcus flavefaciens | reverse complement strand
AGCGAGATACCTCCGGGACAGATAGAGATAGAGATAACCGAGTCTATCATGATAGATTCGGCTGAAAAGGCTCTGCGCTGCATCGAGGAGCTCCACAAAATGGGAGTCAAGATAGCTATCGACGACTTCGGAACAGGCTATTCGTCGCTGAGCTACCTCAATAATTTCCCGGCAAACCTCATCAAGATAGACAAGTCGTTCATCGACAAGATGCTCCTTAACGAGCCCTCAAAGCAGTATGTTGCCGCGATAATCTCGATAGGTCACATCATGGGCTTCGAGGTCATATCGGAGGGCGTCGAGACTGAGGAACAGCTAAAAACACTGAAGGAGATAGGCTGCGACTACATTCAGGGCTTCATCTGGGGCAGACCGCTTCTCCGCGAGGACGCGGAAATGCTGCTTATCGAATCGGTAAATGAATAATATCAGCCAGAAGCCGCATGAGAGAATGCTCTCCTGCGGCTTTTTATAATGCCTTGCAGAAAAGTAAGATATTCTGTGGATTTTATAATATTCTACTTGAAATATTCACATTTTTGTGATATAATATGGTATAAAAGCTTATATATTTTTAAGGCAATACCGCACAAAGATTGTGCTGAAGATGCGCCGTGAGATTTTTCGTCAGATTGTATAGAAA
>DEDQ01000072.1:11983-12982 GCA_002350065.1 Ruminococcus flavefaciens | reverse complement strand
TTGTGCGGTGTTGCCTTAATATGTACACTTTAGAATGCATCAGAAATCCTCACAGAAAGGAATCACAACGATGAAGCGTAACAAGCGTATCGCATTATTCGCCGGACAGGCAGACGAATCGTATCAGAGCCGCTTTATCAGCGGCTTTATGAAAAATGCTTTTGCCGCCGGATATGATGTATGTGTATTCTCGATGTACCTGAAATATCAGGATACGCCCGAGCGCGAGCTCGGCGAATCAAATATATTCAGCCTTATGAACCCCGAAAAATTCGACGGCGCGATAATACTCAAGGACAGCATTCAGACCGGAAATGCCGCGGAAAAGCTTGAGCTGCGGCTGAAGGACATCTTCGACAAGCCCATAGTCGTTATCGAGAAGGAGAGCGAGCTCTTCCCGAGCATCTGCACCGACTGCTATACCGCCGTTTTCGAGCTCATAACGCACCTGATAGATGTCCACGGATGTAGGGATATCGCCTTTCTTGCAGGCAAAAAGTGGCATAAGCACTCGAAGGAGCGCCTTCAGGCGTACCGCGACGCCATGTACAAGGCGGGGCTTACCGTCCCCGATAACCGCGTCATATACGGCGATTTCTGGTATCAGAGCGGCGAGCAGTGCGCTGAGGAGCTCCTCGCGGACGGGAAAAAGCTTCCGGACGCCGTTGCGTGTGCAAATGACCAGATGGCTATCGGACTCTGCAAGGCTTTTGAAGAGCGCGGTATCCGCGTTCCCGAGGATATAGCCGTGGTCGGCTATGATTCGGTGTTCGAGGGACAGACCAGTCCGCGCCCGATAACCTCGGCTCTTATTCCCGCGGAGGAATTCGGCGAGTACGCCTTCAACTTCCTCACCGACAGAATGAACGGCAAAATACCGGAATCCTTCAAGCTCAGGTCGCGCCTTCTTATCGGCTCGAGCTGCGGCTGCGGCTGCGAGACTATGCCCAAGCATCAGATAAAGCGCAGCGAATGGGGAACTGATATCTCCGAGGAGGG
>DEDQ01000072.1:6751-11709 GCA_002350065.1 Ruminococcus flavefaciens | reverse complement strand
CCGAGAGCTTACTTCTTCACGCCGGTATTCTTCGAGAATGAATGCTTCGGCTATGCCGTGGTGAGCTACGGCAGCAGCATAAGAAGCTATGACGATATATACCGCCGCTGGATAGGCTCGGTATGCCGCGGATTTGAAGTCCTGCGGCGCAATATCCTGCTGATACAGATGCAGGAGAAGCTCGAACACTTCCGCAGCAGCAAGTTCACGGTCAAGAACCGCGCATTCGACAGCCTCGGAAGCGAGGAGAAGATGCAGTACAAGCTCGTTTCAAAAATACTTGACGAGAACCTGCTCGATTACTGCTTCCAGCCTATCGTCAGCGCCGTCGACGGAAGTGTGTACGCGTATGAAGCACTCATGCGCTCGCGCACCGAGACCAAGGTCTCGCCGCTCTCAATCATCAAATACGCCGCAATGCAGGAGCGACTCTCCGACGTTGAACGTGCCACATTCTTCAACGTCATGCAGCTCATCGACAAGAACGAGGAGCGCCTCGGCAACAAGCGCGTTTTCATCAACAGTATCCCCGGCGTGAGCGTCGGCGAGGAATCGGTTGAGGAGCTCGATAACTACCTTGCTTCCCACTCGGAAAGAGTAGTCGTAGAGCTCACCGAAGAAGCCGAGCTCAAGGATTCCGAGCTCGAAAAGCTCAAAGCCTACTTCGGAAAGCTGCATATCGACATCGCTGTTGACGACTACGGAACAGGCTATTCAAACGTGAGCAATCTGCTGAGATATATGCCTGACTTCGTCAAGATAGACCGCTCGCTCCTCAGCGATATCCACGAATATCCCCAGAAGCAGCACTTCGTCCGCGAGATAATCGACTTCTGCCACGACAACGGCATAAAGGCTCTCGCCGAGGGAGTCGAGACAGCCGAGGAGCTCCAGACCGTTATCCACCTCGGAGCAGACCTGATACAGGGCTTCTACACGGCAAGACCCTCCGCAGATATCATCTGCCAGATAGACGAAAAATGCCGCAGCGAGATAAAACAGTATCATCAGGAGCGCATCGACGGCAATACCAAGCATATCTACATCGCCGGAAAAACTAACCGCGTTTCGCTTGCAAAGCTTGAAAAGGACGGCTGCACTGATATCGTCGTAGGTCACGACGAAATGGTGTACAAGGACATCTCGATAATCGGCACTCCGCAGATGAAAACAGGTATCCATTTGCGCATAGAGCCCGATTATAAGGGACGTATAACCCTCGAGGACGTATACTTCTCCAACGTCAAGAACCGTCCGTGTATCGAGCTCGGCGAGAATTCCAGCGTCACGCTCGTGCTTGTGGGCTCGAATACTCTTTACGAATCGGGCATACAGGTGCCGGAGTCATCAAAGCTCATCATTGAGGGCGACGGCAGCATCAGCATTGAGCTCAACGCCGCCGAGACCTACGGCATCGGCAATAACCACGCTTCCCGCCACGGCGACATCGTATTCGAGCAGGACGGTGCGGTAAATATCGACTGCCGAGGAAAGAAATGCATATGTATCGGTTCGGGATACGGCGGAAATATCCACATAAACCGCGGCGAGTACAATCTGAACATCAATACGGAATCAGCCGTAGGCATCGGAGCTATCAGCAGCGATGTCGATATCCATGTCACTACCTGCCATATCGAGTCAGATTTCTCGGCAAACGCCGGTGTCCTCATCGGCTCGCTCGATAAAAATGCCAGCGTAAATATCACCAAGAGCTCGATAAATCTCTATTCGCACTGCAAATTCATGAGTGCGGTGGGAACTCTGAACGGCGCGAGAAGCTTCGTGAGCACCGAGCAGATAAGTCTCATATTCAACGTTATGGCGGACAATTCGACCTGCTTCGGAGCTCTCAACGGAAGCACCGAGCTTGACCTCTGTCACACTCATCTGAAAGTAGAGACTATCGGTCAGGAGGCGCTCATCTTCGGCGGCTACAGCGAGGATACGGATATCCGTATATCCGACATCGATGCTAAAGTCGATATCAGAAGCGCTCTCGGAAAGGATACCTTCGCCCCCAAGGAGAAGATACATACCCGCAACGGCAGACTAAGACTCACTATCAACGGCAAAGAAGTCGACCGCCCCGTGACTATCGAATATACGTAAAAAGCCCGGTATAAGCGAGGGCGTGATATAGAAATATATGGGTAAATAACTTTTTGGGCGGCTTTAATACAGTCTGACGTTCGCAATTGCCAATGATACCACAAATGCTCAGGCTGTCAAGACCAGGACAAGCGCCATAAATGGCGGTCTTGACAGACTTCACATTTGTAGTTTTGGGCAATTACGCAAACGTCCAACAGCCATCGACCACCTAAATTGTTACATACCCAAATATATCACGCCCTCTAAATGAATAAAAAAGAAAGAAAAGTGAATAGTGAATAACAATTATTCATTTAGAAAAAGCCATAAAGAAGTCAAAACTTCTTTATGGCTTTTCTGCTGTTTATATGAGCTTTGGGTCGGCGGCTATCCTGTAGATAGAGGCGATATCCTCCGACGAGAGCTTGACGAATCCGCCTGTTCTGCCGTCGCCGAGTCCGAACTTGTCAACGAGTGCGGGTATATCGTCGGTCTTGGCGCCGAGCTCATCAAATGTGAGCGGCATACCGATATCTCTGAGGAAGCGGCGGAAGCGGATTATTCCCTCGCGGGCTGTGTTTTCGGGAGCCGCGAAGTCCATTTTGCAGCCCCATATGCGCGTCGCCGCCTGTGCAAAGCGCATGATATCGTGCTTGTAGACGAACTCCATCCATGCGGGCATTATGACTGCGAGTCCGGCACCGTGAGCGCAGTCGTAGAGCGCGGAGAGCTCGTGCTCGATGCCGTGGCTGTTCCAGTCCTGCTCTCTGCCGACGCCGACGATGTTGTTGTGAGCGACCATTCCCGCCCACATGATATTCGCTCTTGCGTCGTAGTTTGCAGGGTCAGCGATAACGCGGGGAGTCTCCTTTATCATGGTCATGAGCACTGCCTCGCAGAGACGGTCAGTTATCTCGACCTCGGTCGTATTGGTGAAGTAGCGCTCGAAAACGTGAGCCATGATGTCGGTCGCTCCGCAGGCGGTCTGATATGCCGGCAGTGTGCAGGTGAGCTCGGGGTTCAGGATAGAGAAGCGCGGACGGATAAGGTCGGAGCCTGCGCCGCGCTTGAGGCCGCCCTCCTCCTTGGTTATGACGGAATCGCCCGAGCCCTCGCTTCCGGCTGCGGCAATGGTGAGGACTGTTGCTACCGGCAGAGCTGCTTCGGGGTCTTTGCCCGAGTAGAAGTCCCAGAAGTCGCCGTCGTAGGGGACTCCCATGGCGATAGCCTTCGCGGAGTCGATGACCGAGCCGCCTCCGACTGCGAGGATAAAGTCTATATTGTTCTCGCGGCATATGTCTATGCCCTTGTAAACGAGTGTATCACGCGGATTCGGCTTGACTCCGCCGAGCTCGGTATATGCGATGCCCTCGGCTTCGAGAGAAGCCTTTACCCTGCCGAGCAGACCGCTCTTTACTGCGGAGCCGCCTCCGAAATGGAGCAGAACGCTGCTTCCGCCGTGCTTTTTGACGTAGTGACCGGCTTTGTTTTCTGTTTCCCTGCCGAAAATAAACTCAGTGGGGCTGTAGAACTGGAAATTATTCATGAGTGAGTTCCTCCTTTAGTTTCAGGTATTTTTCGATTATTCTGTCGCACCAGCCGTCGAAATCGGGGTCGTCGTGCTGGAGCTCCTTATGCGTGAGTATGTTCGCGATAGTCGCTCTTATGCCTTGGTCGGCGCGGACGGTCGCCGTAAAATCGGGGACTGCGCTCCTGACCTTGCTGTTGTCGAATATCACCGAGTTTGCCTTGTCGCCGATGAGACTGCCTTCGAGGTCGTAATCGCTCGCGGCTGCAAGGAAGTCCGACGGGATATGCACCGCTTTCAGCTCAACTCCGAGGAAATCGGCGATGATCCGGTATATCTGGTTCCATGTGAGGCTCTCGTCGGAGGTGATGTGGTAAGCCTGTCCGACGGCGTGGATATTGCCGACAAGACCGCAGTAAGCCTTGGCAAAGTCGCTGTTGTGGGTGATAGTCCATAGCGAGGTGCCGTCGCCGTGAATGATGACCGGCTTGCCCTCGAGCATTCGCTTCAGCACCTGCCAGCTCCCGTTTTTTCCGTGAACTCCGAGCGGCACCGAGCGCTCGTCGTATGTATGGCTCGGGCGGACTATCGTCACGGGGAAGCCGTTCTCGCGGTACATTTTCATGAGGTATTCCTCGCAGGCTATTTTGTCGCGGGAATACTGCCAGTAGGGATTCGCGAGGGGAGTGCTCTCGGTAATGACGGCGTTAGCGGGAGGCTTCTGATACGTCGAAGCCGAGCTTATGTAGATATACTGCCGCGTTATACCGCTGAAAAGCCGGAAGTCGCGCTCGGTATGTTCCGGAACAAAGCCGATGAATTCTCCTACTGCGTCGAAGCTCATGCCGGAGACGGCATTCCGGACTCCGGTCTCGTCGCTGATGTCGCATTTTATGAGCTTTACATTGTCGGGCAGTCCGGCAGAACGGCTCCCGCGGTTGAGCAGAAAGACCTCGTGTCCCTGCTGAGCGAGCCGCTTTGTTATCGCCATGCTGATAGTGCCGGTGCCGCCGACTAACAGAATTTTCATGTATCAGCCCTCCTTGAAGTATATTATGTTAATATTATACACCATTAGGCGGGCTATTAGTCAATAGATATGCCGCAGTTTCATAGCTCTGCACAAAGTATCATGGGCGGATTTGTGCATTTTTACGCCGCGCCGCCGGATATCCGGCGGCTGTTGTGAATTAATGATGAATTGGAAATAATTTGATGCTTTCTCTTGACAATTCCGGAAACGTGTGATATAATATCCTCAGATTTTACAGAGAGGTGAGAGGATGAAAAAATAATTCACTTTTGAACGCATGAATAACGGTTTACAGTATGCGCA
>DEDQ01000072.1:0-6620 GCA_002350065.1 Ruminococcus flavefaciens | reverse complement strand
CGTTTTTTTGTGCATTGACGCATGAAAGCTTTCGTATACAAATCTACAAGGGAGGAATGCTTATGTCACAGATAAGAGCTGCAGACCTTACATTCAGCTATGACGGCTCGGCTGAGCCGGTTTTTGAAAATGCATCATTCACGCTCGACACCGACTGGAAGCTCGGTCTCATCGGCAGGAACGGCAAGGGCAAAACGACGCTTCTGCGCCTGCTTACGGGGGAGCTCTCGGGCACGGGGAGCCTTTCTAAATCCGTTCCGGCAGCGTATTTCCCGTATGCCGTCACCGAGGAGCAGCTCGGACGTCCGGCTGCTGAGTTTGCAGAGGAGCTCCGCGAGGAATGTGAGCTCTGGCGCGTTATATGCGAGCTCTCCGAGCTCGGCGAGGAGGCGGATATCCTCTACCGCCCGTTTGAGACTCTCAGCCACGGACAGCGTACAAAGGTGCTGCTCGCGATACTTTTTTCCGGCGAGAACGATTTCCTGCTCATCGACGAGCCGACCAATCACCTCGACGTTCAGGCGCGTATGAACGTCAGGGAGTATCTCTCGGGGAAAAAGGGGTTCATACTCGTCTCGCACGACCGCGACCTGCTCGACGCCTGCACCGACCACATACTCGTGCTCAACCGCAAAACGATAATGGTCCAGACCGGTAACTACTCCTGCTGGGAGGAGAATCAGCGGCGGCGTGACCAGTTTGCCGAGGCTGAAAACGAGAAGCACCGCAAGCAGATACGCAAGCTCCGGCAGGCGGCAAAGCGCACTGCCGAATGGGCGGAAAAGAGCGAACGCACCAAGATAGGCTTCGACCCCGTAAAGGAGCATGACCGCTGTATAAGCACGCGCTCGTTCATAGGTGCAAAGACCAAGAAAATGCAGAGCCGCGTGAAAAATACCGAGCAGCGCATCGAGCGCGAAATAGCCGGACAGGAAGGGCTGCTCCAGGATATCGAGCGGACTGCCGAGCTGAAAATGTCGCCGCTGAGACACTGCAAGGACAGTCTCGTTACGATGCGTGAGTGCTCGTTTCGGTATGAGGGCTCGGCTGAGCCGGTATTGAGCGGGCTCGACCTCAGCATCAGGCAGGGCGGACGCATCGCCCTCCACGGAGCGAACGGCTGCGGAAAATCCACGATAATGCGTGCGGTGCTGCAAAGGGCGGGAGTTATCCCTCAAGACGCGTCTCTTTGCGTCAGCGGAGTATGCGAAACGGCTTCCGGACTTATCGTCTCGTATGTGCCGCAGGATACTTCCTTCCTGCACGGCAGTATCCCCGATATCTGCGCGGAGCGCGGGCTCGACCGCAGTCTCTTCTGCACCGTGCTGAGACAGCTCGGTCTGAGCCGCGCACAGCTCGCAAAGGACGTTTCCGAATACTCCGCGGGACAGAAGAAAAAAGTGCTTCTTGCGGCAAGTGTGCTCACTCCGGCGCATCTGTATATCTGGGACGAGCCGCTCAATTTCATCGACATTTTCTCGCGTATCCAGCTCGAGGCGCTGATATGCACCTACCAGCCGACAATGCTCATTGCCGAGCACGACGTTCGCTTCCGTGAGAATATCGGAGCTGAAACGTTCATTCTCGGCTGACAGAAAAAGCCATAAAGAAGCCGAAGCTCCTTTATGGCTTTCTACATTTCAGAATAGTATCCGAGAAATTCCTCGGCACAGGCTTCCCGCGGCATCGGAGCGGTCTGCCATATCAGCTCGCCCTCACATTCAAGGCTGAGTATACAGCCGTCGCACTGCTCCCAGCCGTAGAGGAGATAGTCTCTCCCGCCGCGTGAGAATTTCAGCTCGCCGCCCGATAGAACGGCGTTTTTAAGCTCGTTTCTGCTCATATTACACCTCATATATACATTGCGTCCATAGCCGTGATGTAGTCGAGCGGCGGCACGAATGTGCCCTTGTGGCGGTCGCCGCGATAGACTTCGTGTCCGTGCTTGTAGGCGATGACCTGCGCCATTGGAAACGGTATCCATACTCCGTCGTCGAGCGGCTTCGTCGAGAAGAGCATACCTCCGTCGATACGCTTGAAGCAGAGCGTGTTTTTAAGGTTCTTGTGGACGTAGAGCATATCCCCGTCGTAGATGATGAGGTTCAGCTTGTTGCGCGGAGCGTTCTCGGCGATGAACCGGCTGACTATCTCAAAGCGTTCACGCTCGCCGGGGACAGAGCGTGAGATGTGCTCGTTCATGGTGTCGAGCAGCGAGAGGAAGAAGCGCTCGGAATCCGTATCGCCTGACTGTATCGCGGCGTAGCGGTGATTATGTCTGCCGCGGAAGATAGTGCCGTTGTGGATAAGCGTCCACTCTCTGCCGGAGTTGTCTGTTCCCGTGAAGGGGTGGCAGTTGTTCTCGTTTATCGAGCCTACGGTCGCGAACCTGATATGCGCGAGGAGAGTTTTCTGCAGCGGGAGACTGTCCGTCATATCGCTGAGAAAGCTGCTCTCGCTGGCGCAGACGGGCTCTCTGAGGATAACTCTGCCGCCGTTTTCGTACATCATTCCCCAGCCGTGAGGATTGCTTCTGCTGTGAGCAAAGAATGCACGCAGATAGTCCGATATATCCGTATCCCTTTCGGAAGTGAAGCCCAGCAGCTCGCACATTTATATCACCGCCTTACTCGTAGATGTTTTTGATAACGCTGTTACAGACCTTGCGGCTGTCAAGCTTCTGCTTCTGGAAGCTTATTATCTCAAGGGCATTTTCGCTTGCGGCGAAATGCTTTTCCATATCCTCTAATATCTCTGCTCCGCGCTCCGGAAGGTCGGTATCCGGCTCGAGGAGGGCGGCATTCTTGTGCTCGCGGACTGCCTTTTCCTGCAGTTCGGGAGTGAAGTCGAAATCGGGCTTCGACAGGAGATATAGCATCAGCAGATGCGCGAATCCGAGGTTTCTGCTGTCGATGCCGAGGGGAGATGAGGGGTCGAGGTCGAACATTCTCAGCTCGATGTGGTCGACTCCGTTTGCCGCGAGATTCTCAAGGGTGTTTGCTCCCTTTGGCTTCAGGCGCACCGGCAGGTAGAGCTCGCTTGCCGAATACAGCGAGCCGGTTATGATGTGCTTTTTGATGCTGCCTGTGAAGGTCCTGAGAGTGCGGTGGTCGAGTATCGGCAGGAACTTGTTCCAGTAGCCGCGGCGGCTGTTTCTCAGCGAGGCGTATTCGCCGATGACGATGCCGCTTTTGCCGTCCTTGTCGAGGGAGGCGTCGTAGTAGGGACTTGCCGCCGTGAGCAGCACAAGCAGCCAGCTATGCGCCATGAGCTGCTTATACAGCCGCAGATAAAGGCTGTCGCGGAAGCCTGCGAAGTCCTCGCCGGCGGTATTCAGCTCGCGGAGAAATTCCTCGGCGAATGAGAAGTTGAAATGTATTCCCGAGAAGAGCATGAGCTTCTTGCCGTATTTCTTTTCGAGCACCTCGCGGTATGCGCGCTTGGAGGAGTGGTCGCCGGTGAAATCGGCTATCGGTATCTCGTCCTCGCTGCCGAAGTGCGGGGGATTGCTGTAGAGCCATATGCTCTCGCCGTTTTTTGCGAGCTCTGCCCTTGCCCTTTTATCGAGTTCTGCAAGAGCGCTTACAGCCTCGTCAACGCTGCTGCATACCGGAGTTACGAGCTCTATCTGGTTCTCGCAGAAGTCGCGCGTGATGTGCTTGTCATTTCCGAAGGGGTGGGGAGTCTGTGCGAGCCTGCCGTGACTGTCTGTGCGGAGAGTTTCACGCTCGATGCCGAATTTTCCGCTGAAATAGTATTTGCTTGTATTCATCTGTATCACCTCAGATATCGGTAATTTTTACCTGCCGCACGTTCTTTATCCTGCGCAGTCTGCGTGAGACTGCTTCGCTGCCGGAGTCGCCCGAGAACTGGATATCGGCAGTAAAATGGGAAAATGACGTATTCTTTTCGTCTGTCACTACATTCGCTGTATGAGATATCATGTTGCCGTTAAGCCGTCTTATAACGTTTGATATATCGCCCACAAGACCTATCCTGTCGAGCGAGATGACCTCTATTCTTTTCATGTTTTACCTCCTGTGAATAAAAAAAGAGACTGTGAAGTCTCCGCGAAGCTGTTTATTCACAGGCAGAAATGCCCGTTTTTCGCAGGCGCGGAGATACCCGACATACAATTTTCATTTCACACATACACATTTGCATAACAAGCACCTCCAATACATACTTATTCGATATGTTATATTATACTATATCAAACATACTTTGTCAATATGATTTCTGTGATTTTGTTATTGACAAATACTTTTGCCTGCTATATAATCAGGTTAGAACAGACTGCAAGAGGGCGGCTCTTCGTCGAAAAGTCCGGTTATAGAAGGCGATTCGCCGCATATGGGACAGGCAGGTACGCGCTGTGGGAGCTTTACTCTGCGCCATTCCATTTTAAGCCCGTCGAATACGAGCATCGCTCCGGTGAGGAGCTCTCCCTGTCCGGTGATGTACTTCACGGCTTCAAGCGCCTGCATAGAGCCGATAATTCCTGCCATCGCACCGATAACTCCCGCCTCGCGGCAGCTCGGGACTGCGTCCTTCGGCGGCGGAGCTTCAAATATGCAGCGGTAGCAGGGTCCCTGACCGGGAACATAGGTCATGAGCTGCCCCTCGAACCGCAGTATCCCCGCATGGCAGAAGGGCTTGCGTCCGAGCACGCAGGCGTCGTTTATCAGGAATTTCGTCGGGAAATTGTCGGCTCCGTCGATGATGAAGTCGTATCCGGCTATCATGTCGGCTATATTCCGACTGTTCACATATTCATGATATGTTATGACCCCGGCATCGGGGTTGAGCTCCTTTATCGTTTCTGCGGCGGACTGCACCTTCGGTTTGCCGATATCAGCCGTTTTGTGGATTATCTGCCTTTGCAGATTCGATAGCTCTACATTGTCGCAGTCGGCTATCCCGATAGTGCCGACTCCGGCGGCGGCAAGGTACATCGCGGCGGGAGCTCCGAGACCGCCCGCTCCGATGATGAGCACCTTCGCCGCAAGGAGCTTCTTCTGCCCGCGAACGCCTATTTCACGCAGTATTATATGTCTCGAATAGCGTTCGAGCTGTTCGTCTGTTAAAGCCATTTTATGCCTCCTGAAAGGAAATCTTTATGAAAACTATCAATGCTTCCGAGATACCCGCTCTCGATACGGAAAAGGTGATACTCCTCGATATACGCGGGAAAGATGAGTTTGAGCTGAAGGGCATTGCCGGCTCGGTGAATGTGCCCTTTGACGAGATATCAAGCGGACTTTCAAGGCTCCCGAAGGAGAAGCCTGTGTACGTCCTCTGCCGCACCGGCGACCTCAGCGAAGAAGTCGCGGAGATACTCGATGACCGCGGCTACGAAGCGTATAGCATCGAGGGTGGCTATGCCGCGTATATCGCGCATTTGGCGAGTTCGGATATGTAAGCAGACAATTCCTATCTGCCTGATAAGTATAACACAGGGACTTGAGTTTTTCAACTGCCTCGGCTATAGGAAAAATCTATACTCGGATATGCGCAGAGCATTTTGCATGGCAAAATGCAATGTTAAAAAATTATACTCGCTGTGAGCCGTTTCTACAGAGCGTATTATTTCGGCGGCTTTAAGGTAAAAACAAGCTGATATGCTGTGAATCATTTTTTCTAAACGGTTGACAAATAATGTATAATATGATATAATTAACCATAAGTTTATTTTTTGTAAATTTTTTCTTGTGAGGTGACTCTGTATGCCGAATTATGAGGAGCTTTATAATATCGCTAAAAGAAAATACGAAAACGCGATAAGCGAACGCGATGAGATACGCAGAAGGTCTGCTGAGCTTCAGGGAAGAAAAGACGTCCTTACCCGCGAGCTCGGCGAAAAACAGGCTGCTCTCAACAGCGTGAAGCAGAAAAAACAGCTCGTTGATGACGCGCTAAGAAAATGCAGGAGCATTATTTCCGACGAGTATCCCGAGATGAAAAAGCAGCTCGTAAGTACCGGCGATGAGTACAAAAAGGTCATCACCTCCGATAACGGCGCGGCTGACCTCTCTTCCATATATTCCGCCGACCTCGCGAGCACGAAAAATGAGCTCGACAGCATAGATTCCGACCTCGGAAGGCTGTTTTCAAGCCTTGAAGGACAGGAGACCGCCGCTCAGAATGCTGTGAACCAGTGCAGCAGCGAGCTTTCATCTGTTACAAGTCAGCTTAACAATGTCGGCAGTGATTCGTGGGCTCAGAGTCAGGCAAATATGTACTACGCCGAAATGAAGGAATACGAAACAAGGTGGCAGAACGGCGAATAACTGCCCTTTGCCGCATCACATATCATCGTACCATACGCTATACTTGCTTTGAGGTGTTATTATGGCAACTATCACATTGAGCGGAACATCGCTGAATTACGGCATGGGCATCAACGCCTTCGGAGGGCTCGGGTCAGCTTTTTCAAACGCGAAAAAGACTGCGAACGGACTCCATGAGGCGCTTGGCTCGCTCAGGTCAAAGATAAATACCGCTTCGCCTGCGGGCGACGTCAGCACTTCTGAAACTCAGGCTCAGAAGGCTCAGACGCGCGAATCCGAAAAGAACGGCTCGCTTTCCGTAGCCTACGACAAGCTCGATACGCTCATTTCCGA
>DEDQ01000063.1:14652-15651 GCA_002350065.1 Ruminococcus flavefaciens | reverse complement strand
GACATAGGTACATCATTTTCACAGCGGCTCATTTTGTATATACAAACAGGATAATTTTTCACAAAATATACATTTACAAACGGTTGTTTTTTGATTTTTAATAACCGGTTGTACAAAAATTATTGAAATTGACTATAAACGGAAAAAATTATTGGCAAAAATGTAAATGAATATTTCTCAATTATTTATTGTATTTTTCTTTTGGTTGTGATAAAATATAAATATGTAAAAGGCACGCTCCGGAAGATCATTGATTATGGCATAACAGCTATGGGGATAATCCGGATTCTGTACGTATTTCTCCGTTCACCCGCGAACATGAGAAAAAAATGTTATAAGGAGGTTCATTTTCATGAACAAAATGAAAAGAAAAAGCATTTTCAGTAAAATCGCTGTATGCGCAGTTTCAATGACTATGCTTGCTTCTGCCACTGCCTGCGGCAAGCCCGATAATGTCGGCGGAAAAGTCGCAGTCATCTGTAAGAACGAAAAGGATTCGTTCTGGGATGAGGTAAAAATAGGCGCTCAGGACTGCTGTGACGAAATGGGTTATGACATGGTATACTACTGTGCTTCAGGCGATAACGACTACGCAAGCCAGATCGAGTACATCAACGATGCTATCGACAAGGGAGTTAAGGCGATAGTTATCGCTCCGAACGATCCCTCAGAGCTTAACCCCGCATTCGCAAAGGCTACAGAAAAGGGCATCAAGATCGTAAACATCAACTCTCGTTCAGAATACGGCGAGATCGAATCATGCGTAAGCTCGAGCGACTTCGACGGCGGCGCTGTTGCAGCAAGAAACGCTGTACAGCTTCTCTTCGCAACAACTGACGAAGGCGGTGCTCCTGTCGGCAAGATCGCAATGATAGGCCATACGGCTTCCACAGCAGAGCTTCGTCTCACAGGCTTCAAGGCTACATTATCGCCTCTTCTCGGTCAGTACATCGCTAAGCAGAAGGCTGCTCAGGCACAGGCTATCGCCGAGGCTCAGGC
>DEDQ01000063.1:12845-14449 GCA_002350065.1 Ruminococcus flavefaciens | reverse complement strand
GCTTACGAGCAGGCTAAGAAGCTTCTCGAAGAGAACAGCGACATCAAGGTAATGTATGCAACAAACACAAATACTACACTCGGCGTATGTCAGGCTATCGAAGAGCTCGATAAGGCTAACGACATAATCGTCGTAGGCTTCAACTCGGACGAGCAGGAGCTTAAATACGTCAGAACAGGCGTGCTCGACGGTACGATCATTCAGAACCCGTACAACATGGGCTACCTCGGAACAAGATACGCTATACAGGCTTCGCAGGGCAGCAGTGTTGCCGGCTCGCTTGATACAGGCGTTACATGGATATCTGCAAAGAATATCAACGATGAAGACGTTCAGCTTCTGCTGTATCCTGAAAGAACTTAATGGAGGTTGAAAACTATGGCAAAAGCTAAAAAAACCAATCACTCAGCTCCGTATACATTTGCGGCTATCCTGCTTGCAGTAATCGGAATCCTGAACTTAGTACTTGTTTACTTTCTCTATCACGATATCACATCTACCGGCTCAATTACATCAGCTACCATGAATACCATCAACTCTACAAACGGCGAGCTCCAGTCTATCAACCAGCGAGTTCTTACGATCGTTGCAGGTATCGGTACTGAAAAGAGCCAGGCTGCTACATTCGACAGCATCGACGCATCATTTGAATCAATCGAGAAAAAATTCGATGAATTCGAGAAGTACGAAGACCTCTCCGATGCTACTGTAAAGCGTTTCCACCACGCTCGAGTTTTCGTGGAGGCTTATCACAAGCGTGTATCCACTCTTCACGATAAGTTCAACAGCCAGGAGGGTATAGGCGACGCTTCACTTGCAGACCTCTACACTCAGGATATCGCTCCCTTTAAAACTACAGCATCCGAGATGCTTATCGCAACTATCAACATCAACGCTGCCGAGGCTGCACGCAAGACCGCAAGAAACGGTAAAGTATTCATCTTTACAATCTCACTTGTAGCTGCAGTTTACGTTGTCGGTGAGCTCGCAGTATTCCTTATCGCCAAGAGATCAAAGAAGGCTCGTCTCGAGCTCGAAGAGCGTGAGAGAAACCTTCAGGAAGTCGGCGCAAAGCTCAAGTCTACAAGACAGAAGGCATCAGACCTCGCGGTTACAAACCTCCTTACAGGTATGAAGAACCGTTACGCACTTGATAACGATGTAAGCGAGCGTCTTGAATCCGACCGTTTCAACATCGCTGTATTCGATATGGATAACTTCCGTATCATCAACGATACATACGGCTACGAATTCGGTGATGAGTACCTCGCAGCAGTTGCAGAGAAGCTCAAGTCAGAATTCAGCGATATCGCCGAGATATACAACATCACCGGCAACGAGTTCTGCTTCCTCTTCAACAGAGACATCACAGAGAGCCAGGCTATGACCCTCGTTCAGAACATTCAGGCTGTTATGAGTGCTCCTTATACAGTTCTCAACCTCAGCGTACAGCTCACAGTATCCGGCGCGATGTATCACTACCTCCCCGGCGACTGCCTCAATGTAAACTCGCTTCTTGTAAAGCTTGATACAACAATGAGAAACGCTAAGATGAACGGCGGAAACATGATAAACACAGTTGTTAATATGTGATCTCATACCTT
>DEDQ01000063.1:3590-12523 GCA_002350065.1 Ruminococcus flavefaciens | reverse complement strand
AAAAATCTTATGAAGGAGGTCTGAGAATGCAGAAATACGCCGTTTATAAAACAGAGACCGGTCAGTATTGCTATCGCTATGCCGATTCACTTCAACAGCTCAGTGGCACAGGCTTTGAAGATCTCGTAAGAGAAGATCAGCTCCCGATAGTTTTAGATGACAGGGGCGGGTATTTTCAGTTCGATCCGAACGATCATCATTTTGTCGAAGTTATTGAATCAGATAAAAAATTTCCTCTTCCCCTCGACAGAATGTTCAAGCACAACGACCCTGCATTTCAGCTTGGCTGGATCTCGCCCGACGGTGAGACCTATTCGTGCGGTTACACCAATCACAACAAATGCGCCGAGACTATCGTGCGCACTTTTTACCCTGCCGCAAGATTTCCCGAGCTTACCCTGCACAACAAGGGCTGGATCGAGGTCATCGACTCATGGGACGGCAAAGAACGCCGCCACGGTCAGTATGTGCATTCCGAGCTTGGCAGGATAACACGCAAGCAGGCAGACAAGCTTTTTGACCTCGGTCTCTATGAGAAGCCGGAGGTACAGGCTCTTATAAATTCCTGCGAATCCGAGTGGTAAAAACGTCATTTTACACAGTTGAAAGGCATTGTTTCTGAGCAATGTGCCGATTTGTGTGAATTGTATAAAACCCGCCCGCATTTTTCTTTATAATATATTGACTTTATTTTTATTCTGTTGTATAATAAAGTATATATATAGTAACGAAAAATGTGCGGCGGGTTTTTCTGTTGCGATCTGCACATTCCCTATCGTCGCAGTTTTAAGGAGGAAATTAGAAATGGCTGAAGTTCGCTTTATAAAAACCGTCACATACGGCGGTTATGACAAAGCTGAAGTCATCCACAGACTTGAGCATCTCAACAAACAGCTGTTCAGCGCCAAGAACGAGCTGAGAGAAACAAAACGTCTGCTGGAGGACGATAAAAAAGGCAAGGAGCTCCAGAAAAGCATCGACGGCATCATCGCCGAGGAAAGAGCAAAACTGACCGAGGTACAGGTCCAGAACGACTCTCTTTCGACCAAGCTCAAAGCCGCTGAAGAAGATAACAGAAAATACGAAAATGAGATAAAAAAGCTTAACGCTTCAATAGAAGAGCTCAATTCAAAGCTCGCAGACGCAAACAGCCAGCTCGCAGCAGCTAAGGCTGCCGATGAAGCCCTCGCACTCAGCGCAGTGTTCATCGAAGCTAAGAAAACTGCGGATATGCTCGAAAATTCAGCAAAGGAAAAGGCTGACAGCCTCGAAAAGACTGCCGCCGAAGCAGCCGAAAAGTCTATCGCATACGCCAACGACGAGGGCGCTGTCATCATCTATGAGGCACAGCGCGAAGCGGCTGAAATAATCGCAGAAGCCAAGAATAAAGCTGCCGATATGGAAAATGCGTCCGACAATATGCGCGCTTCCGTACTCGATAAGATGATAGGTCTCGGCAAGCAGCTCAACAGCTTCCGCGAGGCTCTGATGAAGTTCGAGGAAGAGGGCGTTGGCAACCTCTACGAATGTGAGGAAATACTCAACAAGACCGAAGAGACCCTCAAGGAAGGCGGCATACCCGTATTCAAGGAGCCCTCTCACCTTGCTCCGGAATATCCCGACGAGCCCAAGCGCACCGCCGACCTCGAGAGCGAGGATATGAAAAAACGCAAGAACGAGCTCGATAAGCTCAGACAAATGGCTGAGTCTATCGGTGCCGCTAAGGATAAAAAGGAAGAAGCTCCCGCAGCGGAAACTCCCGAGGAAAAAGCTGAAACAAAGAAAGAAGAAAATGGCAAAAACAACAGTGCAGACGAAAAAGCCCCCGAAAAGAAAAACGGCGGAAAGATCGACCTCGCAGCACTCGCTGCTCAGGCTCAGGCACTGAAAAAGAAGTGACATCTTAACTAATATTTCTTAAATGATCAAGGAGTATCGCACTATGAATGAAGTAATAATCGTTAAGCCGGAAAAGTGCGTGGGCTGTAACTCATGCGTAAGAAACTGTCCGGCGCCGGAAGCCAACACCGTCAAGCAGCTCGACGACGGCAGATTCATCGTATCTGTAAACAACGATAAATGCGTTGCCTGCGGTGAATGTGTACGTACCTGCAACCACGGTGCAAGAGACTACATAGATGACACCGACGAGTGTATGTCCCACATCATAAAGGAAAAGCTCATAATAGTGGTATCCCCCGCTATAAAGGCGGCTCTGCCTACAAAGTGGAAGGGCGTGCTCGACTGGTTCAAGGGTCAGGGCTGCACTATCTACGACGGTTCACTCGGTGCCGACATCTGCACATGGGCTCACGTACGCGCTATCGAGCAGGAAACTGTCGGAAACATCGTTACCCAGCCATGCGCTGCTATCGTTAGGTATATCGAGACATATCAGCCGAAGATGCTTCAGAACCTCTCCCCTATCCACAGCCCTATCGCCTGTGCAGCTATCTTCATAAGAAAGTATCTCCGCCGCAATAATCCTATAGCTTTCATCTCGCCATGTATCGCTAAGAAGCTCGAATTCGAGGACACCGGTCTCGTTGATTACAACGTTACTATCGACAAGCTCATCGAGTATTTCGAGCGCAACGGCATAAGCATACCCGTTGATACAAGCGATAACTTCGAGTACAAATTCGACGAGCTGCAGGGTCAGCTCGGAAGCATCTATTCGCGTCCCGGCGGACTCAGAGACAATATCTGGCTCCACGACCCCGAGGTAAACATCACTACCTCCGAGGGCGTACACAAGGTTTTCGGCGAGCTTGATATGTACGCAAGAATGCCCGAATCCAAACACCCGCAGGTATTCGACGTTCTCTCATGCGAGTTCGGCTGCAATGTCGGACCCGCCGCAAAGACAAATCAGACCGTTTTCGACGTTATGGCAATTATGCGCAAGGTCGAAAGAGACGCCAAGAACCGCCGCAAATCCGGCTTCATGGGCAGAGGCGACGACAAGCTCTTCAAGCGCTTTGACGACGAGCTCCGTCTCTCAGACTTCCTCCGCAACTACAAGCCCTCTGTTCCGACTCCTATCCCGTCAGAGCAGCAGCTCGAACCCATCTACGCTAAAATGGGCAAGCACACCAAGGAGGACAAGGAATACAACTGCCATGCCTGCGGATTCGATTCATGCCGTGATATGGCTATCGCTATCGCACGCGGTCTGAATACTCCTGAAAACTGCGTTATCCACGCTAAATCTGTACTCCTTGCAAGACATTCAGCCCTCACTCTCCAGCACGAGAAGCTGGCTGAGATAACCTCGGAATGTCTTGAGCTCTCCGGCAAACTCAAGGAGGACGTTACAAATATCACCAGCAGTATGAATTCTATCGACGAATCCACATCTGCTACCAAAGAGCGTGCAGCCGTTGTTAAGGACCTCCTCCAGAACATCGTTACGTTCTGCTCTGAGAACCCGACAATGGATTCCGAGAGCGTAAACCAGCTCATCGGCATACTTAATATGACCATTGACGCATTCAGCGCTCTTGACGACAACGTAAGCATCACAAACGAGAGCTCAGAGGCGATAAGCAACTCTATTTCCGAGATAACATCGCTCGTTGAAGACCTCAACAAGGTGCTCGTGAAGACAACAGAGTAAAATAATTTGATTAACTCTTAGTATATTTTCGCTCAAAATTTATAAATTCGAATCATTCTGCTATAGAATAAACTACGCCGAACATCGGTTTTTGTGCAACGTGTTCAAAAACTGACTATATGTTCGGTGTTTTTTTCCTTGACATTAGTTCAAATAAGTGCTATAATTAAGCTATAAATAATGCGTGTATCTGTAATATTTGATACAAATTCGCTCGGCTCCGCAGCAGCTTCTCTGCTGCCCCTCGTCGCTGAGCGCTAAATGTCAGGAGGGAAATTATGCAGTGCGAAAAATGCGGTACTGACCTTAAGCCAAAGTACGTTGCCTGCCCGAACTGCGGAGCACCAGTCCCGCAGACTATTGACGGCTTCGAGAATACTATCGACTTCCAGCATGAGCTCAGGGCGATAGTTGTAGACAACGGTCCAAGAGCAGTAATGAATAAAACACGCTTCATCGGTCTGCTTTACGACCACGTCCCCGACCATAACAAGGAACGCAGGCTTCTCCAGAATATGTATCTGCAGGGAGTGTTCAAAATGCTCCTCGAGGACGACAACAGAGAGATCGCTATCATGAAGGCGAAGAGCTATATGCTCAGCGAGATATTCCTCGCAGAGAATGCAGCCGAATTCGTACTCGCCTGCTTCACATATCTCCTCGGTTGGCCGTATGAATCCTCGATGAGGATACTCCCCGAGGACAACGAGCCCGAACCCGAGCCCGAAAAGAAGGCGCGCGTAAGCATAGACGACAAGATATTCCGCCCGATAGACGCCGTGAGATACCGCCTCAGAAGCAATATCGAGATAGCGGACGGCTATACCAAGATCGAGAGCTTCTGCTTCGACGGCTTCGGCTCGCTAAGAACAGTAAAGCTTCCGGAATCGCTCCTCGCGATAGGCGACTATGCATTTTCTTCATGCAAGCGCCTGAGAGGTCTTGAACTTCCCGAATCGCTCAGAGTCATCAAGCAGGGCGCGTTCTGCCAGTGCGCTAAGCTCGCAATGGTCAAGATACCAACAGGTATACTCGAGATCGAAGACAGCACGTTCTCGTTCTGTACAAGCCTCGAGACCATAGATATCCCCGATACCGTAAGCAGTATCGGCGCAGAAGCCTTCTCAGGCTGTGAGAAGCTCAGAAAGCTTTACCTCCCCGACAGCGTAAAGTTCATCGACGCAAACGCTTTCTCATACTGCCCGAATCTCACGATCCACTGCTTTGAGAACTCATACGTTCATAAATTCTGCCTGTCAAATCGTATCAATTTCAGACTTGTTACTACAGCAGGCATTGAAGAGGATTAATACAATGACAGCATATATCACACACGGAAAGGATGAAATGATATGACAGAACTTGAAATTGGTCAGGAAGTCGAACTCGAATTCGGCGGAAAAGCCAAGGTTTTAAGTGTAATAGGCAGCGGTGGACAAGGTACCGTTTACCTCGTACGCTTCAACGGTCAGAAATGGGCGCTCAAGTGGTACGATATCGACAAAATGAAAAAGCCAAAGGAGTTCCTCAAGAACCTCCGCAGCAATATTGCCGACGGTCCGCCGGATAATAAGTTTCTCTGGCCGAAATACCTCACCAAAGAGGCTGAGGACGGCACATTCGGATATATCATGGATCTCAAGCCCGAGGGCTTCGATTCATTCGTTGATATCCTCAATACCTACAAGCTTGAGATCGACCCGCTCACAGGTCATGCGGTAAAGAGAAACGTAAAGTTCAGCAGCCTCACGGCTATGATAACTGCCGTTATCAATATCGTAAACTCCTTCCGCCTCCTCCACAGAGCCGGAAAGAGCTATCAGGACCTTAACGACGGAGGTTTCTTCATAAACGTAAATACCGGCGCTGTTCTCGTCTGCGACTGTGATAACATCGCTCCTGACGGAAGCAACTTCGGAATCGGCGGTAAGCCCGGATATATGGCTCCCGAGGTCGTAAGAGGAATCGCTCAGCCGAACGTTCAGACTGATAAGTATTCACTTGCAGTCGTTCTGTTCAAGCTTCTCTTCCGCGGCGACCCGATGGAGGGCGAAAAGGTCGTAAGAGACGTTTGCCTCACAGAGTCTTCCGAGCTCAAGCACTACGGTCAGAACGCCGTATTCGTATACGACCCCAACGATGCTTCAAACCGTCCCGTAAGAGGAATCCACGACAACGTTATCAAATTCTGGAGGATCTATCCGGACTATATAAAAGACGCTTTCATTCGCTCATTCACAACAGGTATAAGCGACCCTACAAAGCGTATCATCGAGAACGAATGGCAGAAGCTCTTCATCAGGCTCCGCTCTGAGATAATCATGTGCGGCTGCGGAAGAACAAACTTCGCTTCAATGTTCGTTCAGCCCGATGAAAAAACATTCAAGTGCCCGAAGTGCGGAATGGAATTCGCAACACTCGGATTCAGCGACAGGAAATACCGTATGCCGCTGTTCCTCGGCTGCAAGTTCTATGAATGCGAGATAATCCCCGAATCTGAGGAATTCATGAAGGTTGCCGGCGAGCTTGTCGAGAATAAGCTCAAGGCGGGAGTTCTCGGAATCAAGAACTGCTCAGACAGAAAATGGCGTGCAAAAATGCCCGACGGCGTTTTTTACGATATAGCTCCGGGAAAAGGCTTCCCGGTATGGCAGGGTCTGGAGATCGACTTCGGCGAGATCAAAGCCCAAATCTAATTTCAGCTTACTGAAAGGATGTATCTTATGATTAATGAAAATATGACAGAGCAGGATGTTAATGAGGTTATGAATTCTGCCGATACAGCAGAAGCTGCTTACACCGATAATAATACAGTTGACGATCCGCTCGATTTCGATGACGATCCCCTCAGCGCAACAGGCGTTTCAAGAAAGAGCCTTGTAATCTTCTTCCTTATCGATACTTCAGGAAGTATGAAGGGCAAGAAAATGGGCGAGCTCAATACCGTTATGGAAGAGCTTATCCCCGAGATACGCAAGGTCGGCGAGGCTGATACCGAGGTAAAGGTAGCTGTTCTCACCTTCTCAACAGACGTAAGATGGATGTATTCAGCTCCTATCCCGATAGAGGAATTCGAGTGGGCACGTCTCCGTGCAAGCGGCGTTACAAGTCTTGGCGCAGCTTTCAAGGAGCTCAATGCGAGAATGTCGAGAAACGGCTTCCTCAATTCGCCCTCACTCTCTTTTGCACCCGTTATCTTCCTCATGACCGACGGTTATCCCTCAGATGACTACAAGGCAGGTCTTAACGAGCTCAAGAACAACAGCTGGTACAAGTTCGGTCTTAAAGCCGCTCTCGGTATCGGAAGCGAAGCTAACGACAACGTTCTTGCTGAATTCACAGGCTCGGCTGATACAGTTGTTCATGCTTACTCAGGCGGACAGCTCGCTCAGATGATAAAGATCATCGCTGTAACATCATCTCAGATAGGAAGCAAGAGTATGACTCTTTCCGACGATACAAGCCACGAGCTTGGCGAAGAGGACGTTTTCGCAGCAAAGCAGAAGCTCCTCGGACAGCAGATACAGGAACTCGTCAACAAGGCAGAGACCGACGACGTTCCCTTCGATACAGGTTGGTAATCAGACCTTATCCGCAACAAAATCTAAAGGAAGGAGTCCTGAGTTACAATGTTTAATGGTTTCAGTCACTCGGTCAAGGGTGCCAGTCACGAAAAAACTGGGCTGGTTTGTCAGGACAGTTCTGCCTATAAGGTCTGTGAGGATTACGCTGTCTGCGTCGTTGCAGACGGTCACGGCAGCAAAAAGCACTTCCGCAGCAATATGGGTTCAAAATTTGCTGTAGAAGCAACGATATCCACAATCGACAGATTCTATACCGAAAAGGAAAAATTCGAGGAAAGTCTGCCCAAGAATTATAAGAAGATCATAAAAAATATCCAGAAGCAGATAATAATTGACTGGAACGATCTTGTTAATGCTCATCTTGAAGCTAATCCTGTTACAGAAGAAGAAAAAAGCAAATTCACCGAAGAAGAATTTGATGCTATCCCGCCAGAATCGTATTACGGCACTACCCTCATCGTAGGCGTTGCCGGAAAGAATTTCACATTCGGCGTGCAGATAGGCGACGGAACCCTCGTTGCACTCTTCGACGACGGAAAGGCTGTAATGCCGATGGAATACAACGAGGCAGCGCCTGCAAACGTTACCGCCTCGATGTGCAATTCCAATGCAGCAGGTATGTTCAGCGGCTTCTACCGCGATAAACAGAAGCTTATCGCAATGTTCACCTCTACAGACGGACTCTACACCTCTTTCGGAAGCGAGTTTGATTTCCTTGATTACCACACGATAATCACAAGTCAGCTCTTAGACCTCGAAAACTTCAAGAAAATAATCGTGAATAACCTGACAAAACGCGCTCATTTCGGCACAGAGGACGATATTTCTCTCTCGTGCATCTTCGATAACGACCTTCTCGTTGAAAAGCGCGCTCTCATCGAAGCTGAGGTTCAAGCTAATAAACAGCGTGCTGCCGACAGAAAGGCTGAAAGGCTCAAAAAGCACGTTGAAACTGAATAAAATCTAACGAAAGGAAATTTGGTGTTTGATATGGAAATCAATGCACTCTACGAAACTGCGAAAAATTTTGCCGGTATCCTAAAGCAGAATTACCCGCATTTCGAGTCAGACCCCGACGCTTGTCTCGCACTTATCATTGCTGATTCAGGCGACATCTACTCCGGCGTATCGAGCGTAACTATCAACGAGGGAACTCCGGAAGCTCTTCCGGCTGAAAACATCGCGGCAATGTCTCTCGTAACATCAGGCGCAAAGGCACGTCAGATGATCATCATCACGCTCGAAGACTACGGCTTCTTTGAGCCGAACGAAAATGCACTCCGCATACTCGTCAATGCTTCTCCCGAAAACGGCAGCTGTCAGGTAGCACTCTCTCACGAGGAGGCTTCCCCCGCAGCAGCACTTCTCCCGAATGCGGCAGAGGATTTCATGAGCGGCTACGACGACACAGACGTTCCGGAAACAACCGCTGCAGCTCCTGAAGCTCCCGCTGCTGATGCAGCTTCCCTCGGAGCTCCCGCAGAGTTCGCAAACGGCTTTGACGTTGACGAAACAAACGAATTCGCAGCATCAGGCGGCGGTTCATCAGAAGTAAAATCATTCTACGACCAGCCCGCAGACGCTCAGCAGCAGGGCGCAAGCGGATTCAACAATCCCTATGCAGCTGCACAGCAGGGCGTTAATCCTCAGCAGGGCGGTTTCCAGCAGGGCTATCCTCAGCAGGGCGGCTATCCCCAGCAGGGCGGATTCCCCAATCAGGGCTATCCTCA
>DEDQ01000063.1:0-3395 GCA_002350065.1 Ruminococcus flavefaciens | reverse complement strand
CCCAATCAGGGCTATCCTCAGCAGGGCGGCTATCCCCAGCAGGGCGGTTTCCCGCAGGCTAATCCCTACGGCGGCGCAGGCGGTCACGGTTCGGTATACCAGCGTAATTCTGTAATGCTCGGCGGCGCCGGACAGACAAGCAGTGTTCTGCTCTCGAATGAGAGCGGCGGAGCTTTCAAGAAGCGCCTCTCTAACTTCCTCGAAGACGACGACGGTCCTATCCCGGGCGTAGACGACAACGGCGAGAGCCTTTCCAAGGCAGATATGCTGAAGCAGGCTAAGGAAAGAAAAAAAGTCGCTAAAGCCAACGTAGGATTCAAGAAGAAAATGTAATAGCTGCAGGCTCCGTCATCAGGGCGGCGGAGCTAACCTTGATCCGATAACCTCCGCTGATACGGCAGTTATCAAAGGTCTGCATTCACAAAATAACGAAGCCTTGCCGCTTTAAAGTGGAATTTTTGTCGGAAATGTACTATTTGTTCAGATTTTCATTTTCCGCTTGCAAAGTATCTGGTCTTATGATATAATAAAAGTGTCAGACCAGACCGAATTTGGTTATATCTGATAACTTTTACTATAAACATAGATCATTGAATTTTTAAATGTCAAGGAAGGTATATTTATGACTCATTTGCTAAATATAGATGAAGCGGTAGACCGAAAGTTTCTTGTCACTAAAAACATGAAGGGTCAGGCTGAGACCGGTACCATTATCCATGTTATGGACGCTGAGAATAACTCTGGCGGCAGTGTCAACGTAACTTACCGCGTTGCCCGCTTCAACGAAAAATTCCACGATTATCAGGATTATACCGCCAAGTTTGATAGTCTCGCTGCATTCTGCAAATGGGCTCAGCCGGACAATTTCATTGCGCGTAATTACGAGATGCTCTCTATAAGAGATATCCAGCACTATATCAAGGTAAAGAACAGAACATTTGCTTCATTCTGCCTTCCTATCATTCTTATAGTTGCTGTCATCATCTGGGCGCTGCTTTTTATCCTTCTGGGCAGTAACATGATACCTATGATAATCATCGGAGTTGTTCTTACTTTTGCTGAAGCGCTCGGTATCCTTGTTCTCTTCAAGAAGCAGAAGAAAAAGGAAAGAGTACGTTTGTATCAGAAGATAAGTTCAAACTGGGGCGTTGTTATCAAGTAACGTTTCAGACAATATGACTTAAAAGCCTTCGGAGCTTACTCCGGAGGCTTTTTGTTTGCATTATCACAGCTCGGACAACATAAAATGTTCTCGGAGGTGTTTATCTATGAAAGAAGAAATCAACTACCGCGAGCTCGCTGTCGCGCTGAAAACAGGGATATACAAGTCAATGGCAGCAGAGGGGCTCATAAGCTCTGAACAGCTCGGACGCCTTGTAGAAAGGCTCGTATGCGATGAGAGAAACGGCTGACCGGAGGGTAGCAGCGTATTGCCGCGTCAGCACCGGCAAGGAGGAGCAGCTCGGCTCGCTGGCAAGTCAGAGGCAATTCTTCGAGGACTACATAAGCTCCCGCAAAAACTGGCTATGTGTGGGGATATACTGCGACGAGGGCAAAAGCGGTACGACTACACGCCGCCGCGAGGGCTTCGCAGCAATGCTGCGCGACTGCAAAGCCGGACTCATCGACACGATAATCACGAAAGAGGTCTCACGTTTTGCGCGAAATACGGTCGATGTACTTGAATACACACGAATGCTGCGGAAGCTCGGTGTGAACGTCATCTTCCTCAGCGACGGCATAGACACAGCCGTTTCCGACGGCGAGCTGCGCCTTTCAATAATGGCTTGCATCGCGCAGGAAGAGAGCCGCAAGACCTCCGACCGCGTGAAATGGGGACAACGCCGCCAAATGGAAAACGGAGTCGTCTTCGGGCGTGACCTCCTCGGCTACGACGTGCATGACGGAGCTCTCACCATAAACGAACCCGGAGCCGCAGCAGTCAGCCTGATATTCCGTAAATACGCCATTGAGGGCTTGAGTGCAGCCGCTGTCGCGCGTGAATTAACAGCACTCGGGATATCTCCCATGCGGCAGAAAAAATGGAGCGGAGCGGCTATTCTGCGCGTTCTGCGGAACGAGAAATACGTCGGCGACCTCTGTCAGGGGAAAACGTTCACTCCTGACCCGCTCGACCACCGTAAACAGCGTCAGACCGACGTCTCACAGCTCGTCTGTATCAACTCGCACCACGAGCCGATAATCTCCCGCGAGCTATGGGAGCTTGCGCAGTCGAGACTTGCCAAAAGAGCGGTCTCACGTACACGCTCCGGCGCAGAATGGTGCAGCGGCAAGGTCATATGCGGCAAGTGCGGCAGGAGCTTCATAAGCCGCAGAAAGTCCCTGAAAACCGGAAGCTACCTCGCGTGGAGGTGCTCCGGCTCGCAGAAAGCAGTCGGCTGCGGCTGCAATTCCGTCAACGACCGGGTACTGCTCGCCGGCGTGAACTATATCCTGCGCAGTCTTGCACTTGACACGGAACGGCTTATCCGCGAAATACTGACCGAGCTTGCCTCACAACAGGATTTTTCAGTCTGCCGCCTTGAACGAACTATCAGTGATATCCGCTTGCAGAAACTAACGCTCGGACGCAAACTCGTCTCCGGAACTATTTCCGATACCGATTATGCTGAGCTGAACAACGCCCTCAATGCCGAACTCAGCTCATTCGAAGCGGAGCTTGAACAGCTCCCGAAAGACGCTCCTGACGGCAGGATAGAGGAATTTCTCCGCCGGAAACTCACATTCGCCGAGCCGGATATACATATCTGCGGAGAAGCTCTCATACAGGCAGAAGTCTGCCCCGAAAAGGAGCTCTCAGTCAAGCTGAAAGGACTCCCCTGCCCCGTCCGGCTCAGGTACTCGACAAGCGGCAAAGGCGCCGGATTCGCTCCGCATTTTGAGCTGCTGTGAAAACGATGTAGGTACAGAGGAGCTCGCGCACGTTGAGATGATATCAGCTATACTTTATCAGCTCACAAAGGGACTCTCCATCGACGAGATAAAAGCCGGCGGCTTCAGTGATTACTTCGTTGACCATACGACCGGCATCTACCCTGTCGCCGCCTCGGGAACTCCGTTCACCGCGACCTATTTCCAGTCGAAGGGCGACATCATAACCGACCTTCACGAAAACCTCGCCGCAGAGCAGAAAGCCCGCACAACCTACGACAATATCCTCCGTCTCGCCGACGACCCCGACGTCCGTGACCCTATCCGCTTCCTCAGACAGCGCGAGATAGTCCATTACCAGCGCTTCGGCGAAGCGCTCCGCCTGACGCAGGATAAGCTCAACGAAAAGAACTTCTACGCCTGCAACCCCTCATTTGACAAAAACTGCGGAAAGAAGTAAAAAAACAGCCCTGCCGGAGAATGATATAATCCCCTTAAAGTAG
>DEDQ01000017.1:29435-30699 GCA_002350065.1 Ruminococcus flavefaciens | reverse complement strand
TAAAATCTATTATACGAGGATGAAGCAATATGATATGCTTTCGGCTGCGGCTCACTTCGGTGAGCCGCTATTTTTTTGCCCGTATTGACTTGATGAAATGGAAGGATTATGGTATAATGGAATGGTACGAAAAAACATTATTCCAAGCTGCAATGAAGATAATAAGGGAGAAAACGATGATATCTGATGTTTCTGACGCTATATATGATTCCTTGCTGAAAGCAACCAGAGAAGCTGTAAAAAAGCTTTTTCAAGTAAATGAACACTTTTACTATTGCTCTCTGATGATGCTTGATGATGCAACTCCGTGTATTTCTGCTTGCTCTGAGGAAGCTCTTGCAGAAACAGTCAAGAGTAGTAACGGCAGATACACCGCAGATGATTTGAGATGGTCGTATGCAGATTCTCCATATTTCGGCTATGGTTTTCAGGAGTATTTTAAATCACTGGATGCATTCTATTGTGAGCATATGAATAGAATCTCAGATGATGAATATGATGCTGCAATCGAAATGTGGCTTTCCCTCATGGAAAGGGTTATGAAAACGCTTGATGAAGAAGGGATGTTCGGTAATTCCGATAATCGAAAGAAAATTTTCATTAATGCGGAATATATGCCTCCGGATGTTTCAAACGTTGAACGCGGACGCAGATTGAATCCATTGGATATTTTTGAAAGATGGTATAAAGAGAACTGGGATGAATCAGACAGCGAGGATATTGGTGAATACTACTATGCGCTTAATCACCCGAAGATGTGCAAAGTTATCGTAACACAATCAATAACAGATAAGAAAATAGCGATGAAAATTCGCAAGGATTTCAACGTTCCAATGGGAATAGGAGAGTTTCTGATGTTTTGCAAGCACACTCCCTGTACTATAAATGATAACTTCTCTTATAATTACGGCAAAGAACTCATCTCAAGGGATCCAATGTACTCAGAAATCATTTCTTTAATAGAGAAATAATGCAATAAACTATATATACTGATTATCGCAGCTTTCATTTCTATTATGTGAAAAAACTACCCCAAATTCCTTAGTAGTAAAACACCCTGTGTTTACTACCATTTTTACTACTAACGATGTCCTTAGAATGCTAAGATTTGCCGCAATTTGCCGAGTTAGCCCCGAATTTTGACAGAATCAGTACACCCGTTCGTCAAAGTATACAAAGGCAAATCGCGGCAAAACACGGCAAATCACGGAGGTTTCAGGCTATGATAAAAGTAATGTTTGTTTGCCACGGCAACATCTGCCGC
>DEDQ01000017.1:27520-29416 GCA_002350065.1 Ruminococcus flavefaciens | reverse complement strand
GAGCGCGACAAGCACCGAGGAGCTCGGCAATCCCGTTTATCCTCCGGCACGTTCGGAGCTGGCAAAGCATGGCATCGGCTGTGCAGGAAAGACTGCCGTACAGCTCAGAAAGTCCGACTACGGCAGCTACGACCTCTTCATCGGCATGGATACGGCAAATATCCGCAATATGAACCGCATTTTCGGCGGTGACAAGGACGGGAAGATATACAAGCTCCTTTCATTCGCAGGCAGGGGAGATGACGTCTCCGACCCGTGGTACAGCCGCGATTTCGCTAAGGCTTACGCAGATATTGAGGAGGGCTGCAAAGGGCTCCTCGCTTATATCAGGGAGCAGCTTTAAAGCAGGCTCCGTACACAATAAATCCCGTAACAAAGGAGGAGATATCATGAGAAGATGCGCTGTAAACGCTCCATGCAAGGTTTGAGGGAACTGCATGGAGAATAAACTCTCCCTCAGGCTTTGCATTGCTGACGGTACGATAATATCAAAAGGAGCAAAGTCTAATGAAAAAACTAAAAAGCTATATTTTACTCTGGAGCACTCAGTCGCTCTCCGCACTCGGAAGCTGCATGACGAGCTATGCACTTGTTCTGTGGCTGTATAAGTACAGCGGCTCTGCACTTGAAACAGCTCTGCTGACCGTCTGCTCATACGCTCCGTACGTACTGATGAGCATTTTTGCAGGCGCACTCAGCGACAAATGGAATAAAAAACGTACCATGCTGATATGCGACCTCTTCGCAGCTTCGACCACTGCTGCTGCGTTTCTGCTCATAAAAGCAGATGCTCTGCGCCCGTATCATCTGTACATCATCAACGCGCTCAACGGTCTGATGAACACCGTACAGCAGCCCGCAAGCGAGGTCGCTGCAACTCAGCTCACACCCAAGGAATGCTATCAGAAAACAAGCGGACTGCGCTCGCTTTCGCAGTCTCTTAATTCACTGCTGACGCCGGTTCTTGCGACAATGCTGTTCGCATTCGGAGGTATATTTGCAGTCATCGTAACCGACCTGCTTACATTTTCGGCAGCATTTACCGTGCTGCTCCTGTTCATTCACATTCCCGAGCCGAAAAACTCCGGAGAAAAAAGCGAGTCACTGCTCTCGTCCGCAAAGTCTGGACTGGAATGGCTCAAGGGCTGTCCCGTGGTGCTGAAGCTCATATTCTTCCTTGCGGGAATAAATCTTATCGCCTCGGCATATAATTCAGCGCTGCCGGCAATGATACTCTCAAAGCCAGCAGGCGGCGAGACCACGCTCGGCACGGTCAATTTCTTCGTCGGAGCCGCTGCCCTTGCAGGGAGCCTTATCGCTTCGCTGTCGCCCGCTCCGAAAAGCCGCGTCCGAGCCATATGCCTTGCGCTGTTTTTTTCGATGAGCACCGAGAATTTCATGCTCGCATTCAGCGATTCGCCTGTTATATGGTGCGCGGGAGCTGTCTGCGGCTGGCTGTTCATTCCCTACATGGGCGCGAATCTGGACGTGATACTCAGGAGCACTATCCCGGCAGATATGCAGGGAAGAGTCTTTTCATGCCGGAATACCCTGCAATTCTTCACTATCCCCGTGGGGTACCTCTCGGGGGGCATCCTTATCGACAAGGTGCTCGAGCCCTACATGGCGGGAGTCCCCGCAGGCAGTCCGCTGAGCTTGCTTTTCGGCAGCGGAAAAGGCTCCGGAGCAGCAATGCTGTTCGCCATACTCGGAGCGGCAGGAGTTGCGGTGTGCGTGATATTCAGCCTGCTGCTCAGGAAGGAAGAGCACAGGAATAAACATATCTGCTGAAACAAGCCCTCACGGCGTAAAGCCGGTACTTATACAGAAGTTTATATTTAATATTGAGGGAAAACTTTTTGAAAAAGGGCTTCCGCTGACGGCGGCGCGCCCCTC
>DEDQ01000017.1:19322-27436 GCA_002350065.1 Ruminococcus flavefaciens | reverse complement strand
GGAGCTATTTTGTTTTATATGGGATACCTCTTGCAGAAAAACAAAGTTGAAAGTCTTGGGAAAAGGTTCTTTCCCAGTAGTAGGTATGAGTTTCTGTACGAGTACAGGCTTTGACCTTTCCGCGCTTGATTATGCCGACTGGAGCTGGCTTATAGCAATAAGTCCGGCGTCGACCTTCTGTATCGTGAGTGCGTCGTTGGGAGTAACACCATCGCCGTTTCCGGAGACATCAGCGTTTGCCTTGGCGGTACTGCTGAGCGGATACTTGTCCTTGTTGCCGATGTACTGGAGGATAGCGACTGCATCGGCGACAGTAACGTATCCGTCGAGGTTAACGTCGCCTGCGATGCGCTTTTCATCGGGCTGAGTCGTGGACTCCTGAGTTGTCGTTGCTGTTGTTGTGGTGGTAGTTGTTGTTGAAGTAGTCGTAACTGTGGTAGTAGTGGTAACTACGGGAGCAGAAGCTGCTACGTAATCGTCAACGATGCCAGCCCAGAACTTACCCATTTTCTCGTAGCCGTTCTCTGTCGGGTGGAGCTTGTCGGTGTCCATATCGTTCATGCCGTTGAGACAGCCGTGAACGTCGGCGAACTGAACGTGCTTTCCGGCGTTTGCGTAGGACTCGGCTACCTTCTTGACAGTTGCATTGTAATTCGCAACGCGCTGAGCATTTCCGCCGTAAGCCGTGAATTCGGGGATAGAGCCCATGAATACCATGCCGTCAGCGGGCATAGATGCGAGGATATAGTCCACGAGGTCGTGGAGGTCGCTCTCGCAGTCACTGAGATTGCGGTTAGCGGTCATATCGTTTGTGCCGATGATGAGGAGCACGATATCCGGCTGAGCACTGCTTACAGCGTTCTTGCTCTTGAGCTTTTCGAGCAGACCGTTCTCGCCCCAGCTGGGGATAGGGTACTGCTGCTTGATAGTGAATCCGCTGTAGCCGGCGTGGTTGTCGTCGTAGGAGACGTTTTTGCCGTTGAAGCTGAAGCTTGCACTGTTAGAGCCCTCGGGACCAACCATATCGACCTTGGTATAGCCCTTGTCCTTGAGGTAGTAATCGAGGAATTTTCTGTAGCCGCCGGTATGACCGTAGCCGAATGTGATAGAATCGCCGATAGGCATTATCCTGATAGTGTCGTTCTTGCTGAGGTTGCCTGTGCCGGGCTGAACGCTCGGACCGGAGGCGGAAACTGTTCCCTGACCGGTAACGACTGATGAAGCCTTGCCTGATTTTGAAACCTGAACTGCGTCGAGGTAGATATCGCAGAGAGAACCGCTTCCGTCGGGAGTTTCAATGTAGAGCGTGAGGTCGCTTCCGCCGGAGGGGATAGTGAACTCGGTGTTCTCTATCTTTGTCCACTCGCCGCTCTTTGCCGAGCACTCGGCTACGTGGTGGTAAGAAGTTTCGCTTCCGCCGCTCTGCTGGATAGACATCTGTATGGTCTCAGTCGAGCCGCTCGTCTGGAGGACTGCCGCGCTGAAGCTGTAGGTGTATCCGGGAACGAATGAAGATGAATCGAGCGGGATAGACGTACCGTTCCATGCCTTAGTTCTGCTGGAAACGTGGAGCGACTTGCTGCCGGAATAGTAGTTTGAGGAATCGACTTCTACAGTTGCGTCGCCTCTGCCGGACCAGTTATCAGTTCCGTTCTCGAATGTGCTTGTGAAGTAGTCGCCGTTGCTGTCGGGACCGGTGGTGGGATTTGCGGGAGTAGTCTGCGGGGGGGCAGTTGTTGTCGTAACGACGGGAGCCTGCTTGCCCGCCCAGAGAATAGAGCTGTCGTTGATGACGGACATCATCGTGTTGAGCACGGGCTCGGAAGCGGAATACCATGAATTTGCGCTTCTGTTGAGGTAGCCGTGCGATTCGCCGCCGTTGCCGCCCTCGACGTTGTTATCCCAGAGAATGCAGGGGATACCGGCTTTTTTAGCCTGAGTGATGTAGTCCTTAGCCCATGCCTGACGAGCGCTGAGGTTGTTGAAGTTAGATGCGCTGAATTCGCCGATGACTACGGGGATATTCTTCTCGTCCTCGAGCTGCTTGAGCCCGCTGAAAAAGCTGTTGATAGCGCCTGTATAGTCCTCGCCCCAGCCGCTCTGACCGGGATAGTTGTGGTTGGCTTTGTCGTCCTCAGCCATTGTGAAATAGTAGGGGAGATAAGCGTGTACCGAGTATGCAACGTTTCCGCAGCCCGAGGGGAAGGATACTGCTCTGATAGCCTTCATATCGGAGGAAGCGCAGTATCCGGGGAGCATGAGCAGACGCTCCTTGTTGGAGGAGGAGCCCTGTCCGCGGACTGTTGAGACGAACTTTGCATTGAGCTTGTTGATATAATTCCATGTGTATCCGTTGTCGCCCTCGCCGTTGCCCCACTGGCTAACGGAGGGATTTCCTGTCTGACGGGGCTCGTTCATGCCCTCGAAAACGAGGTGCTGGTCGTAGTTTTTGAACTCCTCGGCAACCTGCTTCCATATTGCCGTGAGCTTAGTTTCGGCGTTCTGATAGGTGTTGTCGTTGAACTGCGCAACGTTGACCCATTCCTCGTGGTGGACGTTGAGGATAACGTACATATCGTTGTCGATGCAGTAGTCAACGACTTCCTTGACTCGTGACATCCATGCACCGTCTATTTTGTTGCTTCCGTCAAGATGAGGATACCATGTGGTAGGTATTCTTACAGTATTGAAGCCCTTGGCTTTAACTGTATTTATCATTGCCTTTGTTGTCTTGGGGTTGCCCCAGCTTACCTCGGTGTCAAGACCGTAGTAGCCGTTGCCGCCTGTTGCGTCGAGGCTGTTTCCTAAATTCCAGCCTATCTTCATTTCTCTTGTGATGTCGAAGGCGTTCATTCCGCTTGCAGCCTCAGCTTCTGTGACGCTGCTGAGCGAAGTGAAGCGGAAGCTCGTCAGCATACACGCCGCCGCCGCGACAGTGCTGACAGCCCTTTTGAAAAATGACTTCATTGTGATCCTCCTCCTTAAATGGATAATGTTTCATGCTTTGCAATGTCTGCACACACTGCTTCTATTTTATTCTATCATACAGCTCAAATCAAGTCAACATTTTTTGTGTAAATTGTATATCACAGATGTGTAGAATAATCTTCAACGAATTTAGTAAATTTTAACATGAATTATCCTTAAAGTATAATCAGAGCCGCTTTTAAGCAGAAAACAGAGCTGCAAATATTTTTTGTTTTAACATTAGGAAGCTTCGTCTTTTTTCAGCGTCAAATGCACTTATTATATAGGCAATACCGCACAAAGACGTCAGGCGGTCTTTGTGCGGTGTTGCCTATAAGCTTTTGCATAAGGGGGATAATTTCATGAAAAAGCTCACAGCAGTAATTATGGCGGCATTGTTCACGCTCCCGATGTTCGCCTGCGATAAGAAAAAGTCCGACAGCGAGCCGCTTCCCGAGGAGATAACCGAGGAAGTTACCGCTGAAGCCACGACCGAGCCCGTCTACCGCGAGCTCGAAAACGACGATTTCCACTGTCTTGACCTGACTGTTGAAACCTCCGATGAAGCTCCGCCGACAGAGCTCCATTCGTCAGACCTTTCCGGCATCGACTTCGGCGAGCGCCTTTCGCCCTGCAAGGCTGAGGGCGTCCGCGAGAATTACGGCGTATATCTCGATTATTACAGGGCATTGGCTGACGGGCTGACAGAATCCGAATACCTGAGCGCTCTTGAAGAGATGATGCAGGAAGAAGCTGATATATGCGAAAAAACGGCTGAGGGGCAAATGGACAAATGCACAATGCTCGGCGACAAGTTCTACATTGCGGTGAATTATGATGATCATTGCGGCTGTCACGATTCGTCGCTTTTCGTGTTTGACCCTGTGACGCTCGAATATGAGGAGCTTGAAAGGCATACCGGACTTGACTATCACGGCTGCTACACCGACTTATGCGCCGCGAATGACAAGCTCTATTACTACGACTGCTATAATACGGTCACAAATAACCAGACCGGAGATTCCGTCGAATACAGCTACGATGAGGTAAGCGACAGCTTTGTTACCAATATATACTGCTTTGACCCCGAGACCCGTGAAACCTCTGAGATACTCACGCTCGACGAACGTATTGTAAGTATGTACCCGATGAAAAACGGTATTATGGTTGGTTTACGTGTTGATACAACAAGTGAGGACGGCAGAAAGCATTCACAGGTTCTTGAGAGCAGGTTTTACGATTACGAGACCGGCGAGGAACTGGAGCAGTCCGATACTGTGCCCATAGAGGATCACGCTTCCGGACGAGGTATATACTGCGACGGCGAGCCAGTCGAGATAACCGGCGGCTACAACGGCAACATTGCTGCTCCGGTGACAGTCAAGACGCAGTATTACACCATTGAGACCGATTTGACGCAGTGGTCGCACGTTTTCGCATGGAAGGAGCGGCTATGCATACTCAATACGGAAAAGGTCAACGATGTCGGCACTCGCGAGATGAGTCTCTACACCTACGACCTTGCGACTATGGAGCGGACGAGAATGGTTATCAACGGCTATACCAACGGTGATATGCAGAAGGGCAGGGACGGCATCTTCATGACACAGCAGTCGTCAGAGGGCTGGATGAAGCAATTCTGGTATATATACTACCTCATGCCGGAGTACGGCACGATATACAAGCTCGACAAGACCGATGAGATATTAAACGTCGTCAGGGGAGAGCAGATGTATTATCTTACTCTTGAAAAAGACGATGAAGGCAAGTCAGGAAGAGGCTATGGAAATTACTACTACGGCAAGCCGAAAACGCTCTACTGGTTCGACGCCAAGGAATGAAAAGGAGAAAGCTATGAAACGCATTACAGCTCTGTTTTTAGCGGGAATGCTCACTCTTTCAGTGACAGCCTGCGACAAGAAAAAGACCGATACCGAACCGCTTCCGGAGGAGGTCACCGAGGAGACCGTGGAATCGACCGAGCCGGTCTATATCGAAGCCGCCGATGAGGATTTTGTTGACATCGACTTCAATATAAGTATAATTGATGATGAGCCGCCTGTAAAAATGAACGTTGCCGACCTCAGCGGCGTCGATTTCGGCGAGCGTCTCACGCCCTGCAAGACAGAGAGCGAATACCGCGACCGCTACGGCTACACGGCTCGCTTCGGCGACCCTGAGATGCAGGCGGAATACGAGCGCCTGTACGAGGTGTTCTGCAATACGCCCTCAGCCGGACATATCGAAAGCGTCGCATTCATCGACGACAAGTTCTATTTCGCTGTGAACTATGACGACTTCTGCTCGCGGCACGATTCCTCGCTTTTCAGCTTTGACCCCAAGTCCGGCGAATACAAGGAGCTCGACCGCCGCTCCGGAATTGAGTACAACGGCTGTTATGCAGGACTTATCTCCTGCGGCGGCAGGCTGTTCTTCTACGACCGTCCGGAACGTATGCATGAGGATGACCCCGAGAACTCGACTGTTTACGTCCTCGACCCGAAAACTGCCGAAATATCTGAGTTTATCAAGGTCGATTACAGCATTTACTGGATGGAGGATACCGCCAACGGACTGTATGTCTCAGGTTCAGTGGCAAATGCTGAAACGGAGGAAAACAGCTGGCGTTTCGCCTACTACGACCCCGAGACCGGCTTGAAGCTCGACTACAGCGAAGAGCCGAAATACGCCCGGTTCTGGGGAACGTGCGACGGAGTCCCCGTTGAGGTGAGCGGCGGGATAGACTGGTCTAACGGCGAGGAGACCGATGAGCCCGTGACGATAAAAACGCAGTATTACACCATAAAGACCGATTTCAAGAGGGTAGATAACGTCTTGGCGTGGAAGGACAGGCTGTCGGTGCTGGTCGATGAGAACGCGGCGCCACTCGCGTCCGAGAAAAGGCTCTACACCTATGAGCTGAATACAATGGAGCGCACGAAGATGAATCTAAACGGCTTCGGCGGAAACTATGTCAAGGCAGGAGAGGGCTTCTTTGCACTTGTAGAGTCGTCGGACTATTCTGCCGGCATGAACGGATACTATCAGTCGCAGGTGCAGATATACTACTTCATGCCAAAGATAGGCACAGCCTTCCGCATGGAAAAGGTCAACGCCTACCGGACCGGAATAGTTCAGGCGGGCGACATGATGTACATCATCAGCAGCCAGAAGGCTCAGCAGGAGGACCCGCACTACTCGATAGGAATGTACTCGAATGAGGGCAGGGCGGACAAGCTCTACTGGTTTGAAACGCAGGAGTATAATGTTGAATAGTAACAAAAATGAGGCTGCATTTTTGTGCAGACATACAAAGCTGGAGGGAAAATCAGCGAATCAGCCCTCCGAAAGACACTAATATAATGAACACTGAAAAATATACCAAAGAGGTGATGCTCTATACTTACTATTTCAGTTGCAGACGATTCAAGTGCCGATATCGGCGAGGTCAACCGTCTTATCCTTGAATGCGGCAAGTCAAAGGAGGCGATGACGGCGCTGTATCTCCGTTTCAAGGGGAGCGTTTTCGCAGTCGCGTTCAGTATAACCGCAGATTATCAGCTCGCCGAGGACTGCGTCGCCGAGACCTTCGTCCGGCTCGCGCAGGTGAGCAGGTTCGACCACCGCAAAGGCGACGGCAAGGGCTTTATACATACGATAGCGAGAAATGTCGCATTGGAGCTCCGCCGTAGACACAAGCGCGAGGTCTGCGATTTCTTCATACAGAGCTACGGAGAGGCTGACAAAGCCGTTGAGGACAGCATATTCGTGAATCAGCTCCTGAAGGAGCTGAACGACAAGCAGCGGCAGATAGTCGTGATGCATTGCTGCTGCGAGCTGACCTTCAAGGAGATAGCTCATATAATGAAAAGCCCCGAATCCACGGTGAAATCACGCTATAAAAAGGCGATAGCCATACTACAGGAAAAGGCAGGTGAATGATATGGAAAACACTTATACAAGCGCGGAGAAGCTCCTCCGCGACAAGATGAACGAGCTCACAGAGAACGTCGATTGTCTTGATACGATAACGGCAAGGGTTTTTCCGACCCTCCCTGCCGGAGCAGAAGACGACGAATATATTATAACTGACCTCGAAGTCGTCACCGGCAGGAGCAGGAAAGGCAGCTTCCTGAAATGGGCAGCTATCGCGGCTGCGATAGTGCTGTGCATATTTTTTGTGCCTAAGTCGGGCGCAGTGAACCGCTTCTTTTACAACATGGGAGCTCCCTCTGACAGGAGCTTCCGAAGGATAACGAGCGCAGTCGAGCGCATGGCTGCTGACGGAGACTACAGATATATAGACGTTCCGCTGAGCAGGTATGCCGCCGAGGATATCCTCGTAACTCCGCTGTTTTCGTGTCCGTTCGAGGATACGGGCAGGGAGAACGTGAATGTCCGCATATATATCCGTCAGGAGAATGACAGCGTCGATACGGCAGAGGTCTATGCAGTTGAATATGCTGGAAACTACACACCCGACAGCATAATCGCTGCGGCTGAGCCGGTCTGCACATTCTCTGACGAGGAGCTTTCTGCTCTTGACGAGCAGTTCCGCGATGACAGCGCCTATAAAGCTGCGGGCGCAGTCGCCGATGCGGAGGGTCTTGCTTCGACCGGCAGCGTGTGCTATGTCAGGGACGGCGGCAAGGCTGTTCCGGCAAATGTCGAGCTGCTCTACGGAAGCGACAGTGAAGGCAGCTTTTACGATATATATGTCAGCTCCGGCGATAAAAAGCTGGAGCTGCCCGCAAGGGAAAAGATGTGGAAAGCCTCGGTATACGCAAACGGCACTTCGGCATTTCCGGAGGAGAGCGGCTCCCGCTATGAGAGGAGGGAGCTGTTCACGCAAAGCAGCGATATATCAAGTGAGCGGTCAGGCGTTTACGTGTTTGAGGACAACTCGATCGCAGCTTCTTCGCTCGGAAAAGAGGTAAAGGCAAGCTTTAAGGGGAGCTCCTCGGCAAGCGTTGCTGAGGTTCCGCTGGACAGGGTCCTTGCATCGCGAATGAGACTGTTCCTCCCCGGCAGCGGAACTGGGAATATCGTTGTTTCGTGCGGAAATGACTGGCATTATGAAGTTCCGCAGAGCAAAACCGCAGAAGCAGAAAGCCTCGCAAAAGAGCAAGCTGAAATAGAAAAAAACA
>DEDQ01000017.1:13306-19266 GCA_002350065.1 Ruminococcus flavefaciens | reverse complement strand
AACTAACATAAAAAACAGCCTGAAGGGAACTCCTTCAGGCTGTTTGCTTTATACGCCTTTGAACTGTATCTTCTTGTATTTTTCGAGCTTCTGAGCAACCTCCGCACGCTTCTGGGGGTCCATGAAGAAGCCTCCCTGCGTGTCGGCTATCTCGTCGCAGTGAACTCCGCGTCCCTCCTCGGAGGTGCGGTCGCGCTCGAGACCGTTTGCCGCGATGACGAATTTCCACTTGCCGTCGTCAGTCTTGACGAGGTCGCCGCCTGCGCCGCATACTGCGCACTCGATAGGATACTGCAAGCCCTTCCACTGCGGCTCGCCGAGGCAGAGACAATTGCTGTGGCAGTTCGGACACCAGCCTGCGTCAGGCTCTCCGAGCCATTCACGCTCAGCGGCGGGAGTGTTGAGCGACTTCATGATGTTGGCGCCTATCTCTCTTGCGCGTGCGAGCTTTTCCTCGTAGAGGAGCACCTGCGCCGGAGCAGGGACCATTGTTGCCATGTACATATCGACTATCTTGAAGCTGTTCGAGAATGTCGAAGCCTGCATACACTCGAGAGCCATAGACTGCCATGAACGTGTCGAGCCGCCTACAGCAATGAGAGCTCCCACGCGGTCGCGGTGCTTGATAGCGCCTATCTTGGTGAGAAATGCGGTCTCGTATGCGAGGTTGCGGTGCATGAATGTGAGGAACTGCGACGAGGGCATGAGAGCATATGTAGGAGCCGAGAAGATAACAGCGTCCTGATCGAGGAGTACGTCCATTATCTTTTTCTTGTCGTCCTTGTTGTCGAGAGCGCAGCCTGTGTGCTTGCCCATGGACATTCCCATAGTACATGATGTGCAGCCTGTGCAGTCGAGGAGCTCATAGTCCTTCAGATTTATCATTGTGATCTCAGCACCCTGTTCCTGACAGACGAGGAGTGCCTCTTTCAGAAGTATCTCGCAGTTGCTGTCCTTGCGTCCTGCGGTGACGCCCATAACTTTAAATGCCATAATATTCTCCTTTTGTCGGTTGATTTGCATAATGCAATAATAATGATAGCAGATGTATCAGGGAAAAGCAAGTTATTTATTGCGCATTTCCTGAACGGCATACCGGTATTGTGAATTATCTGCTGTAATGCTCCAGATAATATTCTGGCATCTGCTGACGCCGGACAGGGAGTTTTTTCTTGAATAAGCTTGACAGCGGCGGAGGTATGGGGTATAATTTTTATAATATCACTTGTATGTGCAGGTGAGCATTGTAAAAATGAAAAGGGTACAAAATGAATAGGTTTAAAGATCTTATGCAAAAGCGGTGGTTTTCAAATGCTGTCGCCGGATGCATTACAGTTGCAGTTTTTCTGCTCCTTTCAAATCTTGGCTCGGTATGGAGCAGCATAACCAACTTCATCGGCTATTTTTCGAGCGTTATAGGCGGAGTTGCAATGGCATACCTGATGAATCCGCTTGCCAAGCTCTATGACAGGAAGGTCTTCAGTCATTTGAAGAAAGCCTCCGCGCGGTGGTCGCTCTCAGTAGGACTTGCAGTCGCTACGGTGCTGCTGTTCGTATTGCTGATGCTCGCGATACTGATACCGCAGCTGCTTGAAAGCATAACGAATTTCGTTACAAATCTCGGACCGTATACGTCGTCGCTGCTGAGAAAGCTGAACGATTTCGGGCTCTCTATCTCTGACCCGAACAAAGCGAAGCTTATGAAAGAGCTGCTCGCATCGTCCGAGGACATACTGAACAAGCTCGTAGACTATATCTCGAGCAATTTCCCGAAGATAATCAGTGCCTCGACTACAGCCGGAAAGGGCGTCATCAACTGGGCGATAGCTTTTGTTATATCGGTTTATCTGCTTGCGGCGAAGTCGAAGATAAAAAAGGGCGTCAAGAAGCTCATGCGCGTGACGATGAGCAGGAGCGTATACAAAAATGCAGTGGATTTTCTTGCTCACTGCAACGCGATACTGAACCGCTTTGTTATATTTGATATCGTAGACGGCTTCATTGTCAGCATAGCCAATGCGGTGATGATGGCTGTATGCGGGATGCAGTACATCGGACTTGTATCGGTAGTGGTAGGAGTTACAAATCTGGTGCCGACATTCGGACCGCTCGTCGGAGCCGTTATCGGAGCATTCATACTTCTCATGGTGAACCCGCTCCACGCGCTGATATTCCTGATATTCACAATTATCCTGCAGGCGCTTGACGCATGGGTCATAAAGCCGAAGCTGTTCGGAAATTCGTTCGGCATACCGGGACTTTTCATACTCATCGCAGTAGTCATCGGCGGCAGAATGTTCGGAGTTATCGGTATCGTGCTTGCTATCCCGTTAGTAGCGATAGCCGACTATACCTACAGGGACTTACTAATACCGCGTCTCGAGCGGAGCAGGAGGGAATCCGAAGCGGATACCGGACCACAGGAGGAGCCTCCGGCGGCTGAGAAAAAAACGGTATCCCAAACCGATAATGAAGAGAAAAAAACAGATAAGAAAGATCCCGATACGTGAGGTATCGGGATCTTTGTATTATGGAGTCTGTAAAGTTTAGTCCTTTGTCTCGACCTTTTTTATATCGTCAGACTGATCGACTGTAAGGTCAAGTCCGGGGAACATCTTGGTATTCGGCAGAAGCATATTGAAGCCGAGTGTGCAGTCTGTTTTCAGCTCGGCGGTGTCGATGTCGATATCGAGAAGATGTCCGCCCTTTGTCTTATCAGCCGAGATAAAATGCATATGCCAGCCGACGGCATTGAGGTCGTTCATGTACTCGGGACAGTACAATGCGACAACTGTACCGTCTATCTTGTCCCATTTGAATTCGCGCTGATCGGTTTTCAGAGCTTCCGCAAGAGGCTTATACGGCTCCTGCTGTTTGAGCTCGCTTCGTGCATGGACATTGTTGAAGCTTCCGTCTATCCTTACCATGTAGAAACGGTTCCTGCCCAGCTTTTCGACTTTTTCATCGAGTATTCCCTTCAGCTCGGCTATATTGCTGATGCCGCTTATATCCTGTTTTTCGTCGGCGTCAAAGAATGTGACGTTGGAAAAGGGTATCGTCTCATCGTCGGGAGCAGTTTCCACGCTTCCGTCAGAGAGCGCTCTGTATACGACCCCGTCGACCATGATAAGCTCACCGTTTACGCCTTCAAAAGTACCGATGCCGATATCGCCGTGCTGTTTGAGCTCTTTAACGGTCACGCTGCCGTAGTAATCGCCGAGGGTAAGTCCCTGCAGGAGCGATACCTGAAATATCGTTTCTCTGTCTGCATCGTTTACCTCGGTCTTGACGGTCTCAACGGCGGAGCTTTCATCTGATGTGACACTTCCGCATGAAGAAAGCATTCCGAGTGCGAGCATACATAATAGAATTTGTTTTTTCATGATAACATAACCTTTCCAAAAGTATTATTTCGATGTCAGTCCGGTTTATGGAATAAACTTCCCCAGTCTTGAATGTAAAAATATTATAGCATAAAACGATGCCGTATTTGCTAAAAAACTATGAATAATCTTGAAATAATTGTTGACAAAGCCGATGCTTGCGCTTGCGCTCTTGCATGAGTAAATGTTCGGACGAATACTCATTGCGCTTATGTTAAATATGATACAATGCGGCATGAGCCGGAAAACACTTATCCGTCTTGACCATTGACGCCGCGTCCGGAAGCTTTTTTTACATATTTTAATTGCCAATATCAGCCTGTAATAGTGAAATAAACGGAATGTCATGAATTGAGTTGACATATTTAATCTGTCAATGTATAATTAATAATGAGAAAATATGCATATCATCAGTCGGGGAGCCGCGCCTAACGCAGTCTTACCGGCGGCATTGCATCGAAGTCTTATGCAGCTCAGGAGGTATTGACGTGACAAGTAACATACTTGATTTTCTTGAAGATACTGCAAAGAAATATCCTCATAAAACAGCCGTAAAGGTCGAAGACGAGACCATAGATTACGCCGGATTCGTATCAAATGCAAAGGCGATAGGAACAGCTCTCGGAAAGCTCGGGATATGCGGCAGACCGGTCGGAGTTTACATGGAAAAGGGGATAGAGGCTCTCAGTTCATTTTTCGGTATCGTTTACGCCGGAGGCTTTTATTCCATGCTGAATACCGAGCTCCCCGCGAGCCGGCTCCAGCAGATAACCGACGTTATGCAGTGCGGCATAGTCGTGACTACGGAGCAGCTCAGGGAAAAAGCGGAGGAGCTCTTCCCTGCGGTCACATTGAAAACGGTCGGTGAGCTCCTTGAAGCGGAGGCTGACAGCTCTGTTTTAGACCCCATACGCTCACGAATGATAGATACAGACCCGCTGTATATCAATTTCACTTCCGGCTCGACGGGAACTCCGAAGGGCATAGTCGTTTCGCACCGGAGCGTTATCGACTTCATCGACTGCTTTACAGACATATTTGAGATAAGTCCCGATGACGTCATAGCCAATCAGGCTCCGTTCGATTTTGACGTATCGGTCAAGGACATCTATTCCGCGATAAAAACAGGAGCAGAGCTGCTTATAGTACCGCGCAGATTCTTCTCCTCGCCGACAGTGCTCATCGACTATCTCTGCGACAACAGTGTAACAGTGATGATATGGGCGGTATCGGCTCTGTGCCTTATCAGCACCTTCCACGGGCTCGATTACAGGACTCCCGAAACGATAAAGAAGATACTCTTCAGCGGCGAGGTGATGCCCTACAAGCACCTGAAACAGTGGCAGGAGCACCTGCCGGATACGACGTTCATCAACCTCTACGGTCCGACGGAGATAACCTGCAACTGTACGTATCACATACTCGAAAAGGGACGCGACTACTCCGAGGGCATACCGATAGGAGTGCCCTTCCCGAATGAGGACGTTTTCCTGCTCAGCGACGAGGGAAAGCTCATCACGGACGCTGACGAGGTCGGCAAAATAACCGTGAGAGGAACTGCTCTTGCGCTCGGATATTACCGTATGCCGGAGAAGAACGACGAATGCTTCATACAGAATCCGCTGAACCCGTTCTACCCCGAGACAGTATACCAGACCGGCGACCTCGGCAAGTATAATTCACGCGGCGAGATGATGTTCTGCGGCAGGTCTGACAACCAGATAAAGTACATGGGACACCGCGTCGAGCTCGAAGAGGTCGAGCGCTCAATGGCGGCGATAGAGGGCGTAGAGCGCTGCTTCTGCGTGTTCGAGAAGGAAAAGCTCAAGGGCTACTACGTCGGAACTATCGAAAAGGCGCAGCTCCACTCGTTCATGAAGGAGACCCTGCCGATATTCATGGTGCCGGGATTCATTCGTAAGCTCGACGAGATGCCAATGACCAAAAACGGCAAAATTGACCGCAGAAAAGCCATAGAATCAGCGGAGGTCAGAAAAAAGTGAGCGGCATAGATACACTGATAAAGACTAATAAAACGGCGTTTTACACCTTCGATACCGGAGAACTGAAAAAGCGCGTCGGATACCTCCGCGCTCATCTGCCGGAGGGCGTTTCGCTCTGCTACGCCGTGAAGGCGAACACCTTCATTATAAAGGAGCTCATCGGCAGTGTTGACTGCTTTGAGATATGCTCTCCCGGCGAAGCTGAGATATGCCGCGAGCTCGGAGTTCCGGCTGGGCAAATGGTCATCTCCGGAGTTTACAAATCCGCTGAGACCGTAGAAGCTCTTGCGGCTGACCCTGATTTCAGCGGCACGGTGACTGCCGAATCGCCGGAGCATTACCGGCTTATCCGCGAGTTTTCGGCAAAGTATAACAGGAAGCTGAACGTGCTCCTGCGGCTGACGAACGACAGTCAGTTCGGCATGGACAGCTCTGATATCGAGGCTATTATCGCTGAAAAGGCGGAGGGCATAAATATCAGAGGCATACAGTTTTTCTCGGGAACGCAGAAGACCTCGCTGAAAAAGCTGAGACGCGAGATAGACAAGCTCGACGCCTTTCTCCTGCACCTGCG
>DEDQ01000017.1:10631-13184 GCA_002350065.1 Ruminococcus flavefaciens | reverse complement strand
CTTCAAGGCGCACATTACGCTCGAGCTCGGCAGAAGCATCGCCGCATCGTGCGGAAAATACTACACTCACATAGTTGACATCAAGCACAGCCGCGGACAGAATTACGCTCTCATCGACGGAGGTATGCATCAACTCGTCTATTTCGGACAGCACATGGCGATGAAGCACCCGATAATGTCCGTCATCGGCAGGAACGACATCATTGAGGACAAATACTGGCAGATATGCGGAGCTCTCTGCTCGATGAACGATATACTCGTCAAGCAGATATGCCTTCCCGATATCAGCATAGGCGATACGCTCTGCTTTGAAAACACCGGCGCATACTGCATGACCGAGGGCATATCGCTCTTCCTGAGCCGTGACATTCCGGCAGTATACCTGCTCACGGAGGACGGCGAAGCGGTCTGCGTGCGCGAAAAATATGAGACAGCAATGCTCAACACACCAAAATATGAAAGGAAATAAGACAATGGAAGAATTAATTGAGATTTTAGAGGACATTCAGCCCGACATCGACTACGAAAACTGCGAGGACCTCATCGACGGTCATCACCTCGATTCGCTTTCGATACTCTCACTCGTTGCAGAACTCGAGGACGCATTCGACATAACCATTCCGGCTATAGAGATAATCCCCGCGAATTTCAACTCTGCAAAGAGCATGATGAAGATGATAGAGCGTCTGCAAGAGGAGGGCTGAGATGTTTTTTCTTTCCGCTGTTTCAGACGGAAAACTAACGTCTCTGACATCGTTTTTTTCGCTTGAATTTTTCATAGTATTTCTTCCGGTCTGTCTTATCGGCTACGCGGTGACTCCGGCGAAATGGAAGAAATACTTCCTGCTTGTGATAAGCTATGTATTCTACTGGCTCATCAGCGGCAAGCTGCTTTTATATCTCGCAGGCATAACAGGAGCCGTTTACGGCTTCAGTCTGTGGATAGACCGCATTCAGCAGAAGCAGAAGGCAGCTCTGAAGGACCTGAAAAAAGAGGAGAAAAAGCAGGCAAAACAAGTTTATATCAAAAAACAGCGGCGAGTTATATTATTCGCCGTTATCGCTGATATCGGCTTGCTGCTCGTGCTGAAATACTCGGCATTTTTCCTCGGCAACATCAATGCTCTGCTGGCATTTGCAAAGCTTTCGTTCCGGTTCAGCATACCGGATTTCCTTATGCCGCTCGGCATTTCCTTCTTCACCCTGCAGGCGCTCTCCTACGTTGTGGACGTCTATCACGGGCTCACAAAGGCGGACAGGAATTTCCTGCGTCTCGCGCTTTTTATCGGCTTCTTCCCGCAGATAGTTGAAGGTCCGATATGCCGCTATAATCAGACGGCGGAGAAGCTCTGGAGCGTGAAGCAGATAGAGTACAAAAATCTTACGCTCGGCTTGCAGAGATTCCTCTACGGCATGATGAAGAAAATGGTCATCGCCGACAGAATGGACCCCTTCGTCGAGAGCGTTTTCTCGAAGTATGATACATATCAGGGAGGCATCATCGCTCTTGCGGCAGTATGCTACACGGCGCAGCTCTACGCCGACTTTTCCGGCTCTATGGACGCCGTTATCGGCATCGCTCAGGTATTCGGAGTTGAAATGCCCGAAAACTTCGAGCGCCCGTTCTTTTCGAGAACTATTTCCGAGTTCTGGCAGCGCTGGCATATCACTCTCGGCGCGTGGTTCAGGGACTACATATTCTACCCCGTCACAACTGCGGACAAGATGAAGAAGCTCACCTCGTCCGCGCGAAAGAAGATAGGCAACCACTACGGACCTCTTCTCGCGGGAAGCGTTGCGCTCTTCTGCGTATGGATATGCAACGGATTGTGGCACGGCTCGGCTTGGAACTACATCTTTTTCGGAATGTATCACTTCGTGCTGATACTCATCGGAAGCCTGATAAGTCCGCTTGTGAAAAAGACGAATCAGAAGCTGCATATCAATTCCGACAGCCTGCCGTACAGGCTCTTCCAGACGGTGAGGACTGTTTTCCTCGTCATCATCGGCGAGCTCTTCTTCCGTGCGGAGGGGCTCCGCAACGGCTTTGCGATGTGCCGTGCGATAGTGACTGATCTCAAGTTCGACAGCTTTGACCGCGACCTCCTGCTCAGGAGCCAGCTCGGCTACAAGGACTTCGTTCTCACAGCCGCAGTTATCGGCATAGTTTTCGTGGTGAGCCTTATCAATGAGAAGGGTATCAGGATACGTGAGACTATTGCGAAGAAGAATATCGTTGTGCGCTGGGCTTTCTGGTATGCGCTTATAATGTTCATCATCATCTTCGGAGCCTATGGTATCGGATACGCTCCTGTTGACCCCTTGTATGCACAGTTTTAGGAGGCTTTGAATGCTAAGTGTTATAAAGAATACTGCGAAAGCCGCAGTTTTTATTTCCGGACTTGCCGGAATGCTTGCGCTCTCCTCGTATGTTCTTACTCCCAAGGACAACACCGAGGAGGCGGGTATGTACGATGCTCTTGCAAACGGCATACTTGCCGAGCCTGACGATACTATCGACGTGCTGATAGTCGGCGACAGCGAGGTCTACGC
>DEDQ01000017.1:7311-10397 GCA_002350065.1 Ruminococcus flavefaciens | reverse complement strand
CCGCGCGTGACCTTGACCCTGCGGTGAACTATACCAACATCAGCGCGACGAAGGGCTACGACCCGTGTACGGATATCAAACCGGCTGACGACAGCGGATATATGGCTCCGTCAGACGAAAAGGAGCCTGTCGCTCCGATAAACCGTCTTTATGTGGAAAAGATGAAGAAGCTCTGCGGCAGTAACGGCGCTCAGCTCATACTTTTCAGCACTCCGAGCACGGTCAACTGGACGTCGCAGAAGCACAACAGCATTCAGGAGATAGCGGACGAGCTCGGGCTTGAATACGTCGATATGAATATGCTCCGCGAGGACATTGCTATCGACTGGCAGACCGATACCCGCGACGGCGGCGACCACATGAACGATACCGGAGCTAAAAAGGTTACTTCTTACCTCGGCAGGTACATTTCAGAGAATTATACGCTTCCCGCGCACAAGGACGACGCAGTCCGCGAGCAGTGGGACAAAGCGGCAGAGAGCAGATGAATATCTGCTCTTTTCTTTTTGCTATGTTGACAAGCTCCCGTGCAAGATGATATAATTTGTTATAAAAGAGGAGGTAGTGCTATGAACGAGATAAAATGCCCGCACTGCGGAGAAGCCTTTACAGTTGACGAAGCCGGATATGCGGCGATACTCAGTCAGGTGAGAACTAAGGAGTTCGACGAGGAGCTCCACCGTCAGATAGAGATGATATCCGAGACCAGCCGCAAGGACAGCGAGCTGAAGGTCAACGAAGCCGTTACGAAGATAACCGGCGAAAAGGACAGCGAGATTAACGCGCTGAAGCTGAAGATACAGAAGCTCGAATCCGAAGCCGAGCAGAACAGCAGCAACACCGAGCTTGCCGTCGCGAGGGCGGTGAATGCCGAAAAGGAAAAGTACGAGAAAAAGCTCAGCGCGAATGCGGAGGAGCTCGCCAAAAAGCGCGAGGAGGCTGTTCTGCTCGGGTCAAAGCTCGAAAATGCAAAGCTCGAAAACGAGCTCGCGATACGTGAAGCCGTTTCAAAAATAGAAAAGGAACGCGACACGCAGAAGGCTGAGTTTGAGGCTAAGCTGAAAGCTCAGCAGGAGAGCCTCGAATACTACAAAGACCTCAAGGCGAAGATGTCCACGAAGATGATAGGCGAGACCCTTGAACAGCACTGCGAGAACTCGTTCAACATGATACGTGCGGCGGCGTTCAGAAACGCTGAATTCGGCAAGGACAACACTGTTGCCGACGGCACAAAGGGCGACTACATCTACCGCGAAAAGGACGACGAGGGCAACGAGATAATCTCAATTATGTTCGAGATGAAGAACGAAATGGAATCGACCGCATCGAAGCACAAGAACGAGGATTTCTTCACCAAGCTCGATAAGGACAGACGCAATAAAAACTGCGAATATGCAGTGCTCGTGTCTCTGCTTGAAAGCGATAACGAGATGTACAATCAGGGCATTGTCGACGTTTCATATGCCTATGAGAAGATGTACGTTATCCGTCCGCAGTTCTTTATCCCGATGATAACCATTCTCCGCAATGCGGCGATGAATTCGCTCGAATACAAGCGTCAGCTCGCCTACATAAAGAATCAGGAGATAGACATCACTCACTTCGAGGAGCGCATCGAGGACTTCAAGACTGCATTCTCCAAGAATTATGACCTCGCGGGAAGACAGTTCAACACCGCGATAGAGGAGATAGACAAGACTATCGAGCACCTCAACAAGGTCAAGGACAACCTCCAGAAGTCGCTGAACAATCTCCGACTTGCCAACAATAAGGCTCAGACCCAGCTTACTATCAAGGCTCTCACCAAGGACAACGACACGATGATAGAGATGTTTGAACAGCTCGGAAATGCTCCCGACGGCGATGAATAAGTTAAAAATAATAAAATGATGACTTTTTCTCCTCTTGAATATTGACTTTGACGCAGTGTTATGGTACAATGTAAATGGTGAAATGGTTTAAGTTTGTTAAAAAATAGATAAAGAATAAGCTTTGATATTATAGACGAGGGACAGCAGGACATTTAAAACGATTATAAGGAGAAAAAGTATGGGCGTTTTTGATGTCTTAAAAATTAAAAATGGAGTTGCCCAGGGTATCCGCTTTGAAAGTGTTCTGGGCGAGGGCTTGTATTCCGGTCAGGTCAATTCCTCAAGACTGCCTAACGGACAGGGTATGTTCGTAAACAGCGTCGGCGTCGAGTACGAGGGAAACTGGGAAAACGGCGTCCTGAACGGATTCGGAAAAAAGTATGCCAAGGGATACTACGACACCTTAGATGACGAAAATGCCGGTACTTCTCTTGTTTATGCCGGAGATTTCGCGGATAACAAATTCCACGGCAAGGGCAGGCAGTTCAGCTATTCCGGAAAAATAGAGTATGACGGCGACTATAAGGAAGGCTGGAAGAGCGGTCACGGAGTAGAATACTACGAAAACGGCACTGTGAAATACGAGGGCGACTGGCTCCGCGACAAATATCACGGAGCAGGCTTGTATCACTATAAAAACGGCAATGTTCTCGAAGGCAAGTGGAAGGAAGGTCAGCTCAACGGCGACGCTGTGCTGAAAAAGACCGACGGAAGCTCCTACAAGCGCATCTACAAGGACGACGAGGTCATTAAGGAGCAGATACTCACCGCGAGAACGGATACAAAAAAAGTCATCGACTACGGCGACGGCGATAAGTACGAGGGCGAAGTCAACAAAGCCGGCGAGCCTCACGGCAGGGGAACAATGTTCTACAAGGACGGAAGCCGCCATGAGGGCGAATATCTCAACGGAAGCAGAAACGGTCACGGCGTTTTTTACTACAGCACGGGCGACCGCTACGACGGCGAATGGAAAGACGGCGTATACGACGGTCACGGCATTATCTGCTACAAGGACGGCGACATCTTTGAATGCGACTTCAAAGAGGGCAAAGAGAACGGCTACGGGCTCTTCATCTGCACTGACGGCAGGATACTGCGTCAGGTTTGGGAGAACGGAAGCAAAGTCAGCGAGGAAAAAGTCGACGTCGGCGAGGGCTCCTCATTCGTGATGAAGCGCACTATCAGCTATTCAAACGGCAATAAGTACGAGGG
>DEDQ01000017.1:0-7223 GCA_002350065.1 Ruminococcus flavefaciens | reverse complement strand
GTGAAGCACGGTCACGGCGTTGAGGTATGGGCTACCGGAGCAAGATACGAAGGCGAATGGAAGGACGGCAAAAAGGACGGCGAAGGTATCCTTACCGGCAGAGGCGGAATCAAGTCGAAGCAGGTATGGGAAAACGGCAAGCTCATAAGTCAGGAACCGATAAGGAAAGAATAATAGTAATCGAGAGCGTGATGTATTTCTATATCACGTCCTCTAAATGAATAAAGAAGAAAGAAAAAGCCATAAAGAAGACAAAACTTCTTTATGGCTTTTTTGCTTATTATTAGCCGCTCAGGGGCAGGTCGGAAGCCTTTATAAGTCCGGCATCGACCTTCTGTATCGTGAGTGCGTCGTTGGGAGTAATACCGTCGCCCTTTCCGGAAACATCAGCATTTGCCTTGGCTGTATCGCTGAGCGGATACTTGTCCTTGTTGCCGATGTACTGGAGGATAGCAACTGCGTCCGCTATGGATACGTTCCCGTCCAGATTGGTATCGCCGCTGACTGCTGGCGCATCGCCTGCTATGGCAATGTAGCCGTCATAATAGCCCGCGAGCCTTCCAAGTGCGGAGCAATCCTCAGCATCTGCCGCAGAAGGCTTGAAATTGCAGTTATACCGCTGATTATAGATTCCGTACATAAACGTGTATGCATTCATGAGCTTGCCGTTTTTGCCGAATGAGCTGTCGAAGAACATATCCTCCGCGTCTTCGCTCGCCACATAGACGATATCGAACGGATAGACGTCTCCGGACCTGGCATTCTCGGGAACTTTCAGGGTAAACTCCCACATCGTGCCGTCCCTGCCGGCATTTTCCTCAGCAAAGGAGCTGAAGAATATTCCCTTCATCGAGCCGTTTTCCGCATCGGCAATGCACCTGTTGTTCAGCTCTGAAACTGCGTCTCCGTATGTGGCGGGAGCTCCGTTTGAAGCGGGAACTATACTTAGCCGCTTGTCGAATCTTACGTGCAGTCCGGAAGCAGAATACTTGCCCTCGGCACCGCTCACCCGGAGCGAGCATTTCAGTGTTTTTCCTGCGATATCAGCCGCATCGAAAACCTTTCCCTTTTCAGTTCCGTCAACGGTTATCGAGAGCTCCGGCTTTACGGGAGAATCCTCGGGAACGAGCCCCTTGTCGAAATACTGCGAATCCTTTATGTCGGCTTCGCTGAAAACAACAGGAGCTTTCGCCGTTGATGTTGTCGTTGTGGCAGGAGCAGTTGTAGCCCGCGGGATAGTTGTGGTGATGCTTACGCCGCTGTCCGCGATAGCGGCATATCCGTCATAGCCTCTGTCCATGTAATTGAGCGCGATACACCGAGCGGTATCGCTTTCGGGGATATAAAGCGGATTCAACCAGTTCTTTATGCCCTTTGTGAACGTATAAGCCTGCATGAGACAGCCCTCGCGGTCGCAGGCATTATTCACGAAGAGGTCGCCGTCCTCGTACTTGATATCGAACGGGAAGACCGTACCCGGAGCACAGCCGGACGGTATCTTGAAGCTGAACGTGAATAGCTCGCCGTCAGTGCCGGAATCGTCGCCTCCGGCAGTGCTGAGAAAGATGCTCTTCATGCCGTTTTTCGGAGCTGAATAGTCGGATTCAGACCAGCATCTCAGTCCGTTTGCAGCATTACCGAACTGACCGAACGTTCTGAGGTCGTCCTTGTCGAGACCGAGACGTGCATCGTAGTAGAGGTGTATGCCTGCCGAGCAGTATTTCCTTGCCGCACCTGAGATATTCACAGTGCAGGTGAGCTTCTTTCCGGCGCTCTCCTCAGGACTTACTACAACGCCCGCCGAGCCTTTGTTTATTGAGAGAGTTATCTCCGGTCTGACCGCGGAGGCTTCTATCTCGGAGAAAGAAAATCCGCCGTATTCGCCGTATGTAACGGTCTGCATGGAGCTGTAGCGCGAGGCGAGAAAGTCGTCCATTCCGGAGTTTCTGCCCGATGTGTAATATGCAGTGACCAGCGACGCATCAACAGAATCAATGCGTCCGTCCTTGTTGACATCTGCCGCGAGCTTCATACCTCCGGCAAGCGGAGAATTAAAGCCGCGCGATGTGCTGCTGTAGCTTTCAAGTATGAGCGAGCAGTCGGTAGCGTTTATCTGCCCGTCATTATTAACGTCTCCGGAGGAATATCCGCTGTCTGCGAAGGCAGTCCGGCTGCACCACGGTGCAGCTCCGGAATATGCCATTGCAAGCGTAAGAGCTCCGGCAATAAATCTTTTAAGTTTCGTATTTAGTCCCCCTTAAATACATTGTATATACATTATAATCATTTTCAGGACTAAACACAAGCTTAAAACAAAGATTTCAGCATTATCAACAAGTATACCGTCAATACTATATGTAAAGTTACAAAAAAACTGGTATTCACGGCTTGCGGAATACCAGTCTGTAAGTAAGTCTGCCAAGCAGGGAAGCTCCTCCGCGGAGGTATCTCCCGAGCCTGAAATGTGCCATATATCCGTCGTCGGGACAGCTTTTGCGGACTATGCTCCCCTCGAAGAAAAAATGGTCTGAAAGGAGCATATCCATGTCCTTTATCGAGTACCTCCAATAGGGTTTGCTGAGCCTTTCACAGCCACTCAACTCTATACACTTTGCAATAAACGACATACAATTATCCGCATGGTATATTCTGAATCCACCTAAAACAGTCATAGTCGCCATTGAGAAGAGGTTGAAAATGCGGCTCTCATCGCTTTCGCATTCGCGGATATACGACATGACCTCCGCGTACTTTTCGTCAGCGACTTCGAGCTCGAATATCTTCGCGCGGAACGAGCGGTGTCTGCCGAATGCGTAGTAATGCCTGTACTCGTGAGTGAATCCGGCTTCAAACGGGAAGTAGTGATACCGCCGCGAAAAGCTGATGAAATCAGTCATCGAGGGGTCAAGGCTGAGCGCGATATGCGTGTACGGATAGCCCGTCAGCTTCCTCGCAGCAGAGCCAAGTCCGGTATGAGCCTTTATCAGGACGATGTAGAGCTTCTTCATTTTTCAAGTCCCTTCAGCCGCTTGAAAAGTGCTATCGCCATGCGTATCATCTCATAGTACATCGGCAGCATTCCGAGAACAATGAAGATATCTCCAGCGAGCACACCGATGCCGGCAACAGTGAACACCGGCGCAGAGCCAAATACAAGCGCAAGTATGCAGAATATGCTGTATGCGATATGCGCTTCGACGGGTCCGAGGCGCGGAAACTGAAACTCGTTGAAGTAGATGATGTAGTTCATCATAGTCACGTTCATAACTCCGTAAAGCGGAGCGGCGAATGCCGCGGGCTCGAGATGAGCATACGGCGAAAGTCCGAATGCAAGTATCAGGAAAGTCGATATCAGCACGTCGGAGATGAGGTCGAAATATGCTCCGGCGCGTGAGGACATCCCTCTTGAACGCGCTACATAGCCGTCGAGGACGTCAGCCGTCATGTGAGCCCACAGTCCGGCTATCGTTCCGATGTAAAAGAGCGGACTTATCTGCGCGAGCAGTGCGAATACTATCGCGAGCGCTCCGAAAAAAACTCCCACAGCCGTCACCTGATTAGGTGTCATCCACTTAGGTATAAATCTGCCGAGAAGCTTGTACATAAGCTTCTGATAGCCCGTTTCGAGCTTGCTCGGTATCAGTTTTTTCACTGGATTTTTATATGGTTCTGACATTGTTAGCCTCCGAATCTGAAAAGATTTTTCACCATTGAACCGATGAAGAATTTATAGTCGATAAAGTCGTATATCCCCTGTCTCCAAGCGCGGATAAACAGGCGTATTAGCAGCACATGATAGTGGAAATAGTAAGCCCTGACCGAAAGCTTCGAGGGCTTTGCCACAACGTGGAGATAGTCCCAGTGCGAGGGGTCATGCGTGAGGAGCCTTCCGCGGTAATTCTTTATCTCGGGAGTATTCATCTCCGGCGTGTATATGGATATAGCCGCGTGTTTAAGGTCGTGCTTTACTACCCATTTCCAAATGCTGCGGAACTCCTTAGCCGTGAAATCGAGGTCGGTGATGAACATTCCCATAGCGTTTATGCCAAGGTCGTTGAGTATCTTTACCGCCTTCTCATTAGCTCCCATATCGGAGCGCTTGCTGTAGCGGTCGAGGTAGCTTTCGTCGGCGGCTTCGAGTCCGACAAGGACGTAATAGAATCCGATATCGCGGAGCTCCTTCATGAGCTCAGGATGAGCCGCCACGAAATCTGCTCTGCCGTAGCAGACGTAACGCTTGCGGATATTTCGCTCTTTTACGAGACGGATAAACGTCCTGAGCCGCTCTTCGCCAAAGAGAAAATCATCGTCGATGAAGTAGATGTTCTCGCATTCGATGCCTGCTATCTCGTCGACAACGTCAGCGATGTCGCGGGCGGAGTATGTTCCGCAGTTCATTGCATTGCGGATACAGAAGCTGCACCTGTACGGACAGCTGTACGAAGCTCTCACATGAGCCGCAGGCTTGAGCTCGAGGTAGCGGTAGCGGTCGGTATGCTCATAGAAGTAAGTCCTGTCCGGTCGGGGAAGAGTATTGATGTCGTCAGGCGCAGACAGGTTCTTTACCCATTTTCTGCCGCGCTTCCAGCATACTGAGCGTACACGGCGCGGCTCCTTGCCGAGCAGTATCTCCGCCGCAGGAGCGGGGTCAAAGCCGGTGAAAACGAAGTCGATATAGTCCGTGAAGAAGCGGCTCGCACAGCGCTGAGCATGAAGTCCGCCTATCATCGTTACCGCTCCCGCAGACTTTGCCGCTCTCGCGTACTCCTTCATGAAGCCCTCCTGACGGGTGCGTCCGCAGATATAGACTGCCGCCGGAGAGAGCTCGCTCAGCCGCTTCACGAACGGCTCTGTTTCGACCTGACCGTCCCAGATATGAGGCTCGAATCCGGCATTTTCCAGAGCTGTCCAGAGGTATTCGAGCTCGAGCGGCTCGTTGTCGATAATACCTGCGAAATTGTACTTAGTCCGCGATATTTCGGGGTGTACGAGCAGTATGCGTTTATTCTGTTCCATTTTCATAGTTATCACTTCTCAGTTCAGTATAGGCAATTTTGCCGACAAGCGTTTTCGGAAGCTCGCTCATAAAAAACATATCCTTAGGCAAAGCATATGCGGCAACTTCCTTTTTCAGCATTTTCATGAGCTCTGTGCGGAGCTTTTCCGTGTCCGCGCCCTCAGCGGGAACTACGCAAGCCCGTACTCTTTCGCCCTTTATCTTGTCAGGAACTCCCACAACAGCGCACATGATGACGTCCTTGTGCGAGTTGATGACCTCCTCGATATTCTGCGGGTAGATATTGTATCCGCCGGAAACTATCATTCGCTTCAGACGCTGACGGAAGTACACGAAGCCCTCCTCGTCCATGTAGCCGATATCGCCGGTATGGAGCCATATATAGCCGTCGTCGCGCTTCCGGAGCGTGTTTGCGGTCTCCTCGGGTTCTTTGTAGTAGCCCTTCATCACGGAAGGTCCGCGTATGATCATCTCGCCGGTCTCGCCCGCAGGGAGGACGTTTCCCTCACTGTCTATTATCTGATAGAATGTGTCGGCGTAGGGCAGTCCCACGCTGAGGAGATTGTCCGAATCCGGCGGCATAAGGCAGCTTCCGGTCACACATTCGGTAAGTCCGTAGCCCTCACGCACGCGAGCTGTACAGCCGTGCTCGGCGAGCATTGCATTGAGCTTTTTCTTAGTCGACGGAGCAAGCGAGTCTCCGCCGGAGATTATACATTTGAGAAAGTCGAGCTTTTTGCCGTTGAAGCTCTTGTTCACTATCATTGATTCGTATATCGCAGGAACTCCGGCAATGATGTTCGGACGGTATCTGAACAGCAGCTTGTGGAAATCCCGTGTGGAGAATTTCGGCTGTATAACGGCAGTTCCGCCGAGGACGAGAATAGTGTGGATACATACGCCAAGTCCGAAGCCGTGGAATATCGGCATTACTGAAAGCATCCGCATTCCGGGTTCAAGAGTGCCGCAGGCGTCTATGCTGTGTATCGCGAGGGCGTTGAAATTCATGTTCGTGAGCATGATACCCTTGGGCTTGCCGGTAGTTCCGCCGCTGTAGAGTATCGTTGCCGTATCGTCAGCCCTGCCGTGGAAGCTTTCAGTATGCTTTCCGTTTGCCGCAGAGATAAAACTGCTCCAGTCGGAAGCCGAGGTCTCAGGCGGCTTATTCTTGTTCGTGAGGGTATAGCCTATCTTAGTGAGAAGAGGCATACTTCTGCCGACGCTGACAGTTATCACCTTCAAGCCGGAGCACTGTCCCTTCACCTTTTCAAGCTTGCCGGCGATGAGGTCAACTCCGAAGATGATGCGGCTCTCCGTGAGCTTCACGAAGCGGACTATCTCGTTCTCTGCCGACATAGGGTGTATCATATTCGCAACTGCGCCTATCTTGTTTATCGCATAAAAGAGGTATACAGCCTCCGGCACGTTCGGCAGACAGACCGATACAGAATCGCCGGGGTTTACTCCGGCAGCGGAAAGAGCTCCAGCGCATTCCGATATTTTTTCAATCAGCTGTGAAAATGTCAGCTTCTTTCCGAAATAGTTGAGTGCGCACATTCCGGAAAACTCTCCTGCCTTGCGTTCGATAAGGTCATAGAGTGAACAATCGGGATATTCAAGATGTCTTTTCATTTTTTACTTCCTCGTATCTTGTATAATGCTTTTTTGCAAGCTCCTCTGCCGGCATCGACTGCTTCAGCAGCTCCGCGACCTTTTCGTAGAGGAGCCTGTTCGTCTGTCCGGCGTCTCCGAGAGCGCGGAACGGCTTGCCAAAAACTATCTTTGGGCGGTGTCTTGTGAATATCTTATACTCGCCGGTTATCGCGTACGGAACTATCAGAGCTCCGGTGCGTTCAGCCATGACAGCTGCTCCGAATTTGAACGGCAGCACGAGCTCATTCGTGTAGTTTCTCTTAGCCTCGGGCGAGACGTTGACGAGCTCGCCCTTCCGCAGAGCCGATAACGCCGCTTCAAGCGCCGCGGGATTCTTCCTCGCGTGAAGGTCTACAGGGATAGTTCCCGCGCTCCTGAAAAATCCGCCGAACGGTCCGTCGTGGAGAGCCTTCTTTGCAAGAGTGCGGACTACACGCTTCGTGGAGATGTCTATCATAAGCGGGTCGAATGCGTGCTTGTGATTTCCGGCGATAACAGCCGCTCCGTTCTTGGGAATGTTCTCACGTCCGATGATAACGGGTCTGAATACTAT
>DEDQ01000084.1:13043-18078 GCA_002350065.1 Ruminococcus flavefaciens | reverse complement strand
TTGAGCTTTGTTCCGTTTACTTCGACTTTGTTTTCGTACTTCATTTCAAACTGCTGAACAGCGGGGATATTATTCTCGATTCACAATTCGGAAATTTCCCTGTTCTGTTCATTTTCCTTTCTTCATAAGCTTTTCAATTACTTTAAGGATACGCTCATTTGTGTCGCTGAGGTGGAGGTCTGCCGCGCTCTGCGACATTATCTCAACTCTGTCGGGAGCGTTGTAGAGCTTCTCTATCTCGGAAATTATCCTCTCGTTCGTTACGTCCTTCTGCTCGATGACTATCGCAGCTCCCGCCTTGCCGAGCACCATTGCGTTGTGATACTGGTGGTTGCCCGCGACTATCGGGGACGGTATAAGTATCGACGCCTTGCCCGCTGCTTCGAGCTCTGCGAGCGTTGAAGCTCCGCTGCGGCAGACTACAAGGTCAGCCGCAGCAAGGCAGACGTCCATGTCGTTTATGTATTCGGTGATGCGCAGGCGGTCGCTTTTAAGAGGTATGCCTGCCGCCTTCATTGCCTGCGGGAAGGTATCCTTTCCCATTCCGCCGTAGCCGTGGATATGGTTTATATCCAGCTTTTTGCCGACGTGCCACTTGATGACCTCGGTCATGGTCTCGTTTATGCAGCCTGCTCCGAGACTTCCTCCGAATGAGAGTATCGTGAAATCATCGTTGAATCCGAGCTTTTTACGCGCTTCCTCACGGCTTATCGAGTTTATGCTGCCGCGGACGGGAAGTCCCGTAACGCTGTACTCGAACCTGCTCTTGTCCATGAATCTGAGGGCTTCCTCAAAGGTGAGCATCACGTAATCGACCTCCTTCGAGAGGAGACGGTTCGTAACTCCGGGATAGGCGTTCTGCTCGTGAATAGCAGTCGGAATGCCCATACGTGCTGCCTTGCGGATAACGGGTCCGGCGGCATAGCCGCCTGTGCCTATGGCGATATCGGGCTTGAAGCCCTCGATTATCGCCTTTGCCCTGCGTCCGGAGGCTGCAAGGTACGCGAGCGCCTTTGCGTTCCTGCCGATGTTCTCGACGGATATGCGGCGCTGGAATCCGGCTACCTTTATGGGCTCCATTTTATAGCCTGCCTGCGGTACGAGCTTCGACTCCATGCCCTTGGGGGTACCGGCGAAAAGGAACTCGGTGTCGGGGTATTTTTCCTTGATGATATCAGCGATGGCAAGGCCGGGATTGATATGTCCGCCTGTGCCGCCGCATGAAATGAGAACTCTCATAGATATGCTCCTTTATGCGTTTTTCGATTCGTCATATTCAGGCTCTTCGGGCTCGGGAGCGGGCGGAAGAGCTTCATTTTCCTCGGGGTAGTACCTGTGCTGCGAGATGTTCAGCATTATGCCCATTTCGACGAGCTGCATGACCAGCGCCGTGCCTCCGTAGCTGAAAAACGGCAGGCTGATACCGGTGTTGGGTATGAGATTGCTGACAACTGCGAGGTTGAGGACGGTCTGAATGCCTATCTGAGTGGTTATGCCGACTGCGATGAGCATACCGAATCTGTCCTTGCAGCGTACTGCTATCGAATAGCCCTCGATGATGAGGAGGAAGAATACTATGATTATCGCGAGCGCTCCCACGAAGCCTATCTCCTCGCAGACAATCGGGAAAACGAAGTCGTTCTTGGTCTCGGGGAGGTAGAGATACTTCTGGCGCGAGTTGCCGAGTCCGAGACCGAAAAGTCCGCCCGAGCCTATCGCGATGAGCGAGTTAGCGGTCTGCCATGTGTCGTTGAGGACGTCCGAGAAGGGGTCTCTCCACGATTTGATACGCACCTGTACGTAGCTTCCCGGGACGTTCGCCTGCCACGAGATATAGCCTATCGCTGCGAGAACAGCGCTTATTCCGAGAGCGAGGTACTGCTTGATGTTGGCACCTCCGCAGAGCACCATTGCGATAGCGATAGTGCTTATGAGTATGATACCCGAGATGTGCTTCTCGAGCGCGATGAGAGCTACGTATATGCCGAGCAGGAATGCGTACTTGATGATTCCGGTGCCGAAGGTGTTCATCTTCTTGCCGTCGCGCTCCATGCTGTATGCGAAGAATATTATCAGCGCCAGCTTTGCGACCTCTGAGGGCTGGAGGTTGATAGGTCCGATGTCTATCCAGCGGCGCGCTCCCATGGAGCCGCCCTCGTCGTTACCCATTACAAGTACCAGCACGAGCAGTATCGCTACTGCGACGTAGAAAAGTCCGGCGATGTTGAAATTCCTGAACAATGTCACGTTTATCTTCTTGAGGTTGTGATAATCCATTTTCATGAAGAATATCATGCCCACAAAGCCGATAGCGGCGTAGAATGCCTGTTTCTTTGCGAAGTAGAGTCCGTCGTTGAAGTCGTTGTAAGCCCATGCGTAGCTCGCGGAAGCCATCATTACCAGTCCGACTACGAGCAGTATCATTACATAGGCGAAAAACGGCAGACTTATATCGCTCGTTCTGCCGTCTCCCACGAAAAACCGCAGGATACCGCCCGAGCGTTTTCTCTTTCTTGTTTTAGCTGTTGCCATTGCGTCCTCCCACAGTTGATATGATGCAATTTACGAATTATCTGAATGCCAGCAGTGTTACTATTCCCAGAACTCCGAAAACAATTCCTGCAAGCGAGAATGTGATAACTATCTTGTACTCGCTGAATCCGCTCATCTCGAAGTGGTGGTGGATAGGAGTCATCTTGAAGATGCGGCGTCCCTCGCCGTACTTTTTCTTGGTGTATTTGAAGTATGTCACCTGTATAACTACCGACAGCGCCTCGATGATGTAGACCAGTGCCACAAGGAGCATCAGCAGGTGCTTGTGGAGTATGAGTCCGGTGCCGGTAACTGCCGCTCCGAGGAACATCGAGCCCGTATCGCCCATGAAGCACTTCGCAGGGTTGAGGTTCCAGATGAGGAAGCCGAGACAGCCTCCCGCGAGCGCCATTGTGAAGCATGAGAGCTCGTTCTCGCGGAGGTATGCACAGCATACCGTGAATATCAGCATCGCTATGAACGTTACCGAGCCGCAGAGACCGTCAACTCCGTCGGTGAGGTTTACCGCATTCGTGAGGTAGATTATCACCGGTATCATGATGATGTAGTAGAATATCCCCAGTGAGGGAGTTTTCCAGAAGCCGAGGTCGATACAGGTCGAGCCGTCGCCGAATTTGTATATCATGAAGAGGAAGCCGAGCGAGAAGAGGGTCTGCAAGCCTATCTTCTGCATGGGCGAGAGTCCGTCGTTGTTCTTGCGGGCAACCTTTGTGTAGTCGTCGATGAAGCCGATAAGTCCGAACAGGAGCGAGAATATCACTACCGCCAGAAGCCGGAAGAATGCGTGGTGAGTTTCCTGAGCGGTCGTATCAAGGGCGTAGCGTATGCGGTAAGCCCAGTAGCCGCCCATAGACATCAGCGTCGTCGAGATGATGAACATGAATCCGCCCATGGTGGGAGTTCCCTGCTTTTTCGCGTGCCACTGCGGACCGTCCTCAGTTTTGATAGGCTGTCCGAACTTTATCCTGTGGAGGAAGGGCACGAGCCATTTTCCCGATATCCCCGCGAGCGCGAACGATGCGAGCGCGGTAAGCAGATTTATTATCCATAATGACATATATCAACACAACTCCAGTTTTTTCAGATTATAAAAGCTTCAGTCCTTCGGCGACTATCTCACGCTCGTCGAAGTGTATCTTCTTCATGCCGGCGAGCACCTGATAGTCCTCGTGACCCTTTCCCGCAAGGACGATGATATCGCCCTTTTCAGCCGTTTTCAGCGCGTGGAAGATAGCCTCGCGGCGGTCTGTTACCACGTCATAGGGAACGGAAGAGCCCTCAAGTCCGGTAAGTATCTCGGCGATGATAGCCTCGGGGTCCTCGTTGCGGGGATTATCCGATGTGACGATGAGCCTATCCGCGTAGGAAGCCGCTGCCTTCGCCATTTTCGGACGCTTTGCCGCATCGCGGTTCCCGCCGCAGCCGAAGAGGCATATCAGCCTGCCCTCGGTGTATTCCTTAACGCTGCGGAGAACGTTCTCTATCGCGTCGGGAGTATGCGCATAGTCGCAGATGACCGTGAAATCGCGTCCGGTGGGGATCACCTCGCATCTGCCCTTTACGCCGTTGTAGTTGGCTATAGCTTCGATTATATCAGCCGTGCGTATGCCCTCGCGGAGACATACCGCTATCGCGGCTGTAAGGTTCGAGACGTTGAAAAGTCCCGGTATACGCGTCTTTACAAGGTGTGATTTGTCTCCGCGGCAGAACCAGAAGCTCGTGCCCGAGGACTTCATTCTTATGCCGTCGGCGTATACATCGGCGCTGCACTTTACGCTGAACGAATACTTCTCGCAGCCGACCTCGCTGAAAAGGCGCTGACCGTACTCGTCGTCGATGTTGATGATAGCCGCGTCGCAGACGTCAAACAGCATCTTTTTGGCTTGGAAGTAGTCCTCCATGTCCTTGTGGTAGTCGAGGTGGTCCTGCGTGAGATTGGTGAATACCGCAGTTCTGAACCACGACGAGCCGATGCGGTTCTGGACAAGTCCGAACGAGCTCACCTCCATTACCACGTACTCGCAGCCCTCGTCCGCCATTTTCGCGAGCAGAGCCATGAAGTCATACGTCATGGGAGTGGTGTTCTCGGTGTGGAGCACCTCGTCGCCTATCTCGTTCTGTATCGTGCCGATGAGACCGGTCTTGTGACCGTTCGACATGAGGATATGCTTTATCACGTTCGTGGTAGTGGTCTTGCCGTTTGTGCCGGTAACTCCGATGAGCTTCATCTTCCGCTCGGGGTGACCGAACCACGCCGCGCATATTTTTCCGTAGAGGAAGCGTGAGTTGTCAGTTAGTATCTGCTTGTCGCCGAGTCCGAGGTCGCGCTCGCAGACTACCGCAGCCGCTCCCTTTTCAAGCATTTCCGCAGCCGCGTCATGACCGTCGAATTTTCCGCCCTTTATACAAACGAAGAGGCTGCCCTCAGTCACCTTGCGGGTGTCGTCTGTTACGGAGCTTATCTCTGTCTCGCCGATAGGCG
>DEDQ01000084.1:818-12962 GCA_002350065.1 Ruminococcus flavefaciens | reverse complement strand
TTTAGTCTCCGTCCGAGTTTACTATGAACTCGACTTCTATTACCTCGCCGACTGCTATCTTCTTGCCGGGCTCGGGCTTCTGGCTCGCTACAACAGCTCCGTCGCGGCGGACTGATGCTCCCTTTGCAACGTAGTTGAGCTGGCTGTATGCAACGTTGTCGTTCACCATGCCCGGAGTGAGACCGATAAGGTTCGGCACCTCTGTATAGTCTACGATATGTGAGGGCTCGGTGTAGAGGTAGACCGTGCCTTCCTTCGATATCATCGAGCTCGTTACCGGCGACTGCGCGATAACAGTCGTTCCGGTGCCGATGACCTCGTAGTTTATGTTCTGGTCTTCGAGCGTCTTTTTCGCCGATTCGAGGTCTCCCTCAAGGAGAGGCACCTTTACGTCGAGGTTTTCGAGCTCGTCGTCCGAATATTCGGGGCTGAATCCGAGATACGGCAGAACGTCGGTGAGAATGTCTCTTACCGTAGGAACTGCGACTGTGCTTCCGTAGTAGCCTATCTTCTTGTCAGGCATATCCGCGAGCACGAGCAGGATTATCTCGGGGTCGTCTGCCGGCATGAAGCAGCAGTACGAAGCGCCGTACTCCTGGTCGTCAGCCTTTTCCTCAACGCCCTGCTGGGGAACGAGGTCCTTTGCGGTGACTGAAAGTCTCTGCGATGTACCGGATTTGCCGCCGATAGAATATCCCTTGATGTTAACGTTTCCGCCCTCGCTCTCGGATACGACTCTCTCGAGAGCCGTTCTCATCTTTGCCGAGGTCTCCTCGGATACTACCTGACGTCTTACGGTGCGCTCGTTCTTGAGAACAACGTTGCCGTCCTCGTCGAGTATCTTGTCTACCACGTAGGGCTGGAGGAGGTATCCGCCGTTTATAGCCGCGCAGTAGGAGGTTATCATCTCCATGGGAGTAATGGTCTCGCCCTGTCCGAACGAGCAGACCGCGAGGTCTACGTCTGACTTATCCGGCGGCATTACGCCGTATACCTCGTTGGGGAGGTCGATGCCGGTGGGCTCATTGAGTCCGAATGCGTCGAAGTAGTAGCAGAATTTGTCGATGCCGAGGCGCTTGCCTATCTCCATGAAGGCAGGGTTGCACGAGTGCATGAGTGCCTGCTGATAGGTCTGTGCGCCGTGACCCGAGGTCAGGTGGCACTTGATGGGATTTGCGCCGGGAATAGTTACCGAGCCCGAGCAGAAGAACGAATCCTTGTCGAGGTCGATGAGGTTCTCCTCGAAAGCGGAGGCGCTGGTTATGACCTTGAATACCGAGCCTGGCTCGTAGTTTTCAGAGATGCACTTGTTCTTCCACTGCTTCTCGCGCGCTTCTGCGATAGCCGCTGTCTTGGTATCGCCCTGAAGAGCGTCTATCTGCGCCTTCATGTTGGGGTCTTTTACCTCGCGCGGCTCGTTGAGGTCGAAGCTCGGGTAGGTCGCCATGCCGTATACTGCACCTGTTTTCGCGTTCATCATTATCGCGCAGGCACGGTTCTGGACATTGAACTTCTCGACCATTTCCTGAAGGTGCTCCTCAAGCTTATACTGTATGTTCATGTCTATCGTGAGGTAGACGTCGTTGCCGTTCTTTGCGGGATAGGTCTTGGAGTATCTGTACGGGAGCTCGTTTCCGTGGGAATCCTTGGCAGATATCGTTCTTCCGTCGGTGCCGGAGAGATAATCGTCGTAGTAAGCCTCTATTCCGTAGATACCGCAGCCGTCAGCCCTCGTGAAGCCTATTACCGGAGCCGCGAGCTCGTTCTGGGGGTAGTATCTCTTTGTATCCTCCTCGACGTTGAGGCAGGTCATGTTATACTTGCTGAAAAACTTGATTATGTCGTCGGCTACGGGCTTTTCAACCTGTGTCTGGAGGACGCTGTACTGGCTGTTTTCCTCCATTGCCGAGCTTACGTCCTCGGGAGCGATGCCGAGCTTTTCCGAGAGAAGAGCTATCGCCTCCTGACGGAACTGGTCGCCGGAAGCCGGAAGGTCGTTGCTGATGACAGCCTGCTTCTCCTCGCCGTTCTCGTCGGTAGTGAGCTGTATATCGGGCTTGTAGGTGCCGTTTTTGATATCATCGGCGCGCTTGTCTATCTTTTCCTGAAGCTCCTTCATATTCTCGCGGAAGCGCTTGGGGTCGAGTATGACCTTGTAAACGGTCGCGCTCTTTGCGAGCGGAGTCTCCTTCGCGTCGTATATCGAGCCGCGGTGCGCAGGTATGATTATCGAGCCGAAATGCTGGTCGTTAGCCATTTCCTGATATTTTTTGTTGTCGAGTACGGATATCTTGAAGAAGTTCGCGGCAACTGTGCCGAAAAGTCCGAAGAATGCGGCTATCATTATGTATTTCGCGCGGAACTTCATCGACCTTGTGGGAAGGTTCTTATTAGCCATTATACTCTCTCTTTCTGTATTTATAGTAGTATCGCCGCAGTCTCTCAACGTAAACGCCGTGAAACTGTACGTTTTACTTGTTTTCCCTTAAAAATAGAATAAGGCAGAGTACTTTCGTGCCCCGCCTTTGAACATCGTGTTTTTTTATGTGATGTCCGTTTCTATTGATACGACGCAGGTTGATAACGCTTGTCAGGCGTGGACTGCTCGCCCCCTGTCCGTTACGCTCCGGACAGGGGAAGCGGTCCTGTGATATTCCGAATCACCCGCTTTGTATCTCCGTGTTCTACTATCACTACGGCATTTATTTTTTTGGCGCCGTTAGTATTTGAAAATGATGATGGGCAGTCCTGTTACTATATATATTGGCACTACCCTCTGAAATATTCCACGCACTGGTCAAAAAATTCTCTGACCTTTGCGAGGACGCCCTCGTCCTGCTTTGGAATATTTACAACGTCGTCAGTCTGTATCTCGATGTACTTTATCTGTGAGGAATCTATCTTTTTCATTCCGAGTACATTTTCGGCATAGTCATCGACGTTTTTCGCAGACATCTTGCTTTCAAGCTCGGATTGAAGGCGTACATTTTCCGCCTCTGCAAGCTCAAGCTCTGTATTCAGCGCCGAGACCTTGCTGTACATCGTATTTCGTCTGTCGAGACTGTAAATTACCGTTCCGAGCAATACGAACGCAAGAGCAGATACCAAAACAATAGTGAATAAGGAGCCGCTTTTTACTTCTGTTCTTTTCATGGTTATTGGCGGTCTTTTCTCAGGCTTTTCCGGTCTTTCCGGAGCTTTAGGCTGCGGAGCGGCGTTTGTGCCGAATGCTTCCGCATTATAGCGGTAAACAGAATCTCGTTCAGCCATTGCCCGATGCACTCCTTTCTATTATTCTGAGCTTTGCACTTCTGCTTCTGTTGTTGCTTTCAAGTTCCTTTTCGTCAGCCTCTAAGGGCTTTCTGTTCACAAGTTTTCCCTGCGGCTTGCGTCCGCATACACACTGGGGGAAATCGGGCGGACATATACAGCCTTTACACCAGCCTGCGAATCGCTGTTTAACGATTCTATCCTCAAGAGAATGGAAGGTGATAACGGCAAGTCTGCCACCGGGTCTCAGGGCGTCAAAGGCTTTATCGAGCCCCTCCGAGAGGTGGTCGAATTCGCCGTTTACGGCAATGCGTATCGCCTGAAACGTTTTTTTGCAGGGGTTTTTGTCTCTTCTCGCTTTCTGCGGTACGCTTTCGCGTATGATGTCGGCGAGCTGCAAAGTTGTTTCAATGGGAGCTTTTTCTCTTGCACGTACAATATTTGAAGCTATGCGGCGCGAGAATTTCTCTTCGCCGTACTCAAAAATTATCTTGGCAAGCTGCTGCTCATCGAAGGTATTAACAAGGTCTGCTGCGCTCATTCCGGTCTGGCTCATTCTCATATCGAGGGGAGCGTCGGAATGGTAGGAGAAGCCGCGGCTCTCCTCATCGAGCTGATACGACGAAACTCCGAGGTCCATCAGAATGCCGTCAACGGCATCTATGCCGAGTTCGTCAAGCACCTTATCGAGCTCGGAATAATTGCGGTGTATCACCTGTGCATTTCCGAACGCTGACAGTCGCTCTGAAGCAGCCTTTACTGCATCAGGGTCGCGGTCGAGCGAGATAAGTCTGCCTTTATTGCTCAGTTTAGCGGCTATAGCAGAAGAATGTCCGCCTCCTCCGGCAGTGCAGTCGACATATATGCCGTCGGGCTTAATGTCGAGACCGTCTATGGTCTGTGTGAGGAGGACAGGAACATGACTGAATTTCATAAAACACTCCTTAATATTAGTACCAAAAGGCACAAACAGACTGCCTCAGGCAGCCATGCTGTCTTTATCAGAGTACGAGATCTGCGAGTGCAGCCATCTCTTCTTCAGGATCAATGTCGTTTACAGTTTCAGCGAACTTAGCGCTGTCCCATATTTCAGCCCTGTTCAGGTTGCCGATAACTGTGATATCGTTTGTTATCCCAGCGTATTCTCTCAATTCCTGAGTGATAAAAATACGACCCTGCTTATCGGGTATCTGTTTATCAGCGCTTGAGATAAGCTTTCTTCTGATAGCAGTTCCCTTGGGACCTGTTATCTTATTAAGCTCAGCACAGTATTTATTGTATTCCTCAACAGAATACACGGCAACATAGTGATTATCGTAACCCTTGCAAAGATAGAATTCCGCACCGAGGATATCACGAAGCTTGTTCGGGAAGCTCATACGACCCTTTGCGTCGATACTGGGATTATAAGTACCGCATAACGGCTCGTTCATGACCTTCGCCTCACTTTCCTTCCTTTTCGGTGCTGCCATTCACCCTAAAATGGATTAAATCACAACTCAATGCCTTTTTTAACCCCTACAAATATTATATCTCATACAGCGGAGCAAATCAAGGTGTTAAAATGCTGATACTCTCTCGAATTTTCAGGCATTTTTTGGTGATTTTGTTAAAAAGTGAAACATTTGTTTTCTTTTTAGTATTTAGTTTTAACAGAATTTTCACCACTCATCACCTTTCGGGGTGATTTTGGGTATGAAAAATGGATCTTTTCACCTTTTCAGACATCGTTGTCCCAAAAACGAAGAATAAGTCCCCGGGCACAGCTGTCCGCTGCGCCCAAAGACTTATCAAAACTTATGGTGTATCTGAGTAGTAAGGTCAATCTGTAATTTCAGCAGAATTATTTACAGCTGTAGTTTCCACTGTCTCTGTGAGCCATTCCGGAGCCGTTGTCTCGGCAATGGGCTCAGAGGTAGTTACCGGAACTCCTGTAGCCGTAGTAGCTGCTGCCGTAGGAGTCTCTGCTGCGGGCTCCTCGGCCGGCACCTCGTACCATGAGGGCTCCTCGTTGGGATTCTCATACGCCTCAGGGTCTGTTATCGCGGTATCGCTTCCGATGTCAGTGGGTGCATTATTCTCGTAGTATACCGCCGGAGTATGCTCATAGCTGGCATTTACGACTCTCGGAGCAGATGAACCGCCGTCGGGTATTTCCTCTCCGTCGGGTCTTGCGGTATAGTATACGGTGAACTTTGACGATTTAAGTCCGATATCGAGCTTGAACTCATAGCCTCTTACGGTGAGCTGGTCGTCGATATTGACCGATGTAACGTAGCCTGTCTCTTCCGAGTATGTAGGCTGTATCCAGTTTTCAGGATTTTTCGAGAGCTTTATGCCGTAGGCGCTCTGTATCATATTCCTTAGCTGGAAGTCGTCGATGTATGTTACCGTACCGTAGTGGGGGTCGTAACCGGCGTCGTAATCGCTGGGTACCGAGCGGAGGTAGGGCAAGTCAGCCCAGAACACCTCATCGCAGTTTGCGGTAACGCCTCCGCACGAAGCGGAGAACATCGTAAGTGCGTAATCATCGTCGTAATAGAGTGCCTGACCGAGCACATCATTTACAGCGTCAACAACTACCTGCGGCGGATTCGGCTTGCATCTGAGGTCGCAGGCGTCGTTGTTGTGGTATTTACAGTACGTATACACCGCAACAGCCTGAGCCTTTATAGCCTCATAGTTCATGCCGCTTCCGACTTCGTTGAAGACTATCTGTGAAACCATCGAGACAACGTCTCCGGAAACTCCGGCAACAGTTATCTCCTCGTCCTCCGCCATACCGGTATCCATTAAATATGTATCCGGATAGTAATGGAAGAGGATATCCTGATAGGTCCAGCCGCTGTAGGTCGCGTAGAAATTCGCACCGTTCTGGCTCATTCCCACGCCGTGACCCCAACCGTATGTAACGATAGCGAACTGTCCCGGGTTAGATTCGATCTCCGGCTCACTCTCGAATCCCGGAATATCCCCGACAAGTCCGCCGGTGACATTCAGTGCAACAGGAGTGGGCTTTTTATTCTTGTTCTTATTCTTTTTCTCTCCGCTGTTTTCAGCCTCGGGAGATGCCTCATAGCTAATGAGTGAAAGGCTGTCGTCGTAGTCTCCGAGCTCTGCTTTGTACCACTCGGTCTCATTCTTTTCTGTCTCTTCTTCATCAGATGAGACCGCGGCAGACGTTGTTTCCTCGGTCGTGCCAGTGGTTTTCGCAGATGTTGTCTCTTCGGCGTTTGCTACGCTTGAGGTGTTGGCGCAAAGCAGCACCGCACTCACAAGGACAGACGCCGCCCTATTAAAAGGGAGTTCTGACTTCATTGCTATCACCTCATATCTTTGAGCCGCGCCCATGCGGGAGCCTGCTCAATTTTATGTACAGCTTACTGCTCCCCTGCTTCGGGATCTTCCTCAGCATTCTCCGCGGGATCCTCCCCGGAGGCGGGCTCAGTAGGCGTGTGGGCTTTGATGTATTCGTCAGTCCTCTTGACTGTTGAGAGGTCGTCCGCGGACTCGCCGTCGCGGAGACGTCTTGCAATGACTATGAAGCGCGAGTTATCCTCGTCGGCATAGCAGGTAGACATGGTAAGCAGCTTGTCGCCGTACTTCACGTCGACGCCGGTATCAAAGAGCTGACGCTCTCTCGCCTTGCTGATATACTCGTTGAAGGTCGCCTCGTCATCGAGCTCCTCCATAGTCCAGTAAAGGTAATCGGAGCTTGCGCTGCCGCTTGTTATTGCGCAGCAGCAGATGACGTAGTCATAGTCTTTATAGTTTGAGCTGAGCTCCACGAAGGGTGCTCTCTCGAAGTATTCAAGGTCTTGTCTGTATCTTCTGAGCGAGCCGAACATCGTATTGTCAGCCATATTGTGACCGTAGATAACGATGTTTTCCGACTGCGAATCCTCGACTGCGCCGAAGTTGTCGGTATAGTCCATAAAGAGCGTACCGCCGCGGTAGGTACCGCCGTGGAAATCGTGGTCGAGGTAGAAGTAGTTGGCGTCGAAGGCTTCCTCGCCGTAGAAGGGCTGTCCCTCGGAAATGACTCCGGGGTCCTTCACGATAGGGCCGTCAACGTCGGTATTGTTTATCCTTATCCAGCCGCAGACGTCCTTATTCTGCTTCATAAGCAGCTTTGCGCGCTCGGTCATGCCCTTGCACGAGGGAACGTAGTCGTCAAAGACCGGTATCGGAGCGTCGGTAGTCGCCTCGATAGTAGTCTCGACCTTGCCGACGATGTGTTTATTGTCTGAGCAGCCGGCTAAGCCTGCCGCAGTGATACCTGCCGCAAGCGTAACAGCTCCGCAGGCTTTAAGCATTTTCATTGCTTTTTTCATGTGTCTATCATTCCTCGGTATTTGCAGATTCTGTGGTTTCGGGTTCTGTTTCTTTCTCTTTTTCATCCGCCGGACCATAAGGTGTAAACGGAGCGTTCGGGTCATATCTGCCGTCACGCGTCTGCGAATAATTGCTGGACTCGTAGAAGAAATTCGGCCACTTCACATTCGGGTTAGCCTCGCTGTTCTGCGTGCCCTCATATGGGTCCTCACCGTCACGCACCTTTCGTGCCATGAGGATAAGTCTGCCTCTTTCATCATCAAGAAGCGTATTGCAGGTCGAAAGCGTCAGAAGCTCATCGCCGTACTTAACATCTATATCATTTGTACGAATAGTACGTTTTTTCGCCTCGTTCACGAATTCGTAGAACTCCTCCTCGTCCTCGAAGTCGATGTAATCCCAGCACTCGAAGCTGGTATCAGTATCGTCCTCGGCATCTATGAGGAAAAAGGCGAATATTTTATATGTGTAGGTATCGTAGTTTGAATTGAGCTGTACTATCGGGTGAAGCCCGTAATAGTCGGGATTGCGCTGGTAGTACTTGAAGGTGCCGAACATACTCTCGTCAGCCATGTTATGACCGTGGATAACGATGTTGTCGGAGTTTTTATGCGCGAGCTTATGGTCGAGGACATAATCGAAGAAGTTGCGTCTGTCCATGAAAAGCGAGCCCGCGCGCGAATCCTCGCCCTTGAAGCTGAGGTTGAGGTATTTCTTGTTGTCCTCAGCCTGCACGACCGGAAGAGAAACTATCGGTTCGCCGTCGATAGTCGGAATCGTGAGATAACCCACGACATCGTCGTTGATATCGAGGAGCATTTTTGCTCCGGGAAGGAGATCATAATATTTACCCTCGTCCTTCTGTTCTTCCGGCTGAGTGGTGTATATCGGCGGATAGGTGCTGTAGCTTTCGGCTATTTTCTGGTATTCGAGGCGGCTCCGCCAGAGGTCGATGTAGTAATCGCCGACCATGTATCCGCACACGATGACAGTTCCGACCGCGCCGAGAAAGACTATCTTTCTCACGACCTCGAGCGGCTTGTCGCCCTTTTCGGGGAAGAGCTCGCGGATACGGCGCTTGAGCGGCTTTTTCTTCTTTTTCTTTTTCTTCTTTTTTGAGGGAGCCTTCTTTGCCTCGGGAGCTTCCTTCCCGGGGACGTTGTCCTCCGCGGGAGCTCCATTCCCGGGTGCGGGCTCGGTCACCTCATCGGGGACTTCCTCCGCGGGCATCACGGGCTCTTCCTCCGCCGGAATAACAGTTTCCTCAGCAGGGATTTCCTCCGCGGGAGCAGTCTCCGCAGCGGCAGTTTTCTTTGCCTTTATCCTGTTGAATCGCGCTGCAAAGCTTTCCTCAGCCATTTTTTCATCGGCGTCGGGAGCCTTCGCCTCGGCGAGGTATTCCTCAACGGCGGGAGCTATATCGTCCCACGAGGGGACTTCCTCGGCAGCGGGCACTCCGGCAGCCTCCGGCTCCGCGGACGGAGCTTCCTCCGCCTGAGCGGCGTGCAGAGCCGCGCGAATCGCCCTTATCTTTTCAGCTCTTTTAGCGGCGTCGGCGTTTTCAGTATTCAGATTTTCGTTGTAGTCTTCACTCATTTATCCTGCCTCCGCGCTGATTCGGAGCAGTCCGGCACAGGCACAGACTTCTCCCTATCTATATAATTTTACACCATTTGTATAGCTTTTGTCAAGGTCTATACAGAAAGTTTCACAGTATCACCTTGAAGCATTCGCCTCTGCGACATATTTCAAGCATTATGCACAAATATCACAAGTAAAATTTGTTTATTTTTCCGTGCAAGCTTGTAAATCAACGGATAAACAGCTCTTGCGGTAAATATTACCGGTCTGACGTTCGCAATTGCCCATTTTACCACAAACACTTAGTCTGTCAAGACTGAAACAAGCGCTGCAAACAGCGGTCTTGACAGACTGCGTGTTTGCGATGTGTGGCAATTACGCAAACGTCCGGCAGCCATCGCCCGCCGGAATTGCTGCATACACTTTTTATTTCCCGTAGTTGAAGGTCTTCATGGTCGTGCCCTCGACTGCACGCTGAATGAGCGGCTCGAAGTCGAAGCTGTTCTGCGCCTTTTCGATGTCCTCAAGGCGCGGACGCACCTTCGGGTGACGGGGAGTGAACACGGTACAGCAGTCCTCATACGGCAGGGTCGAGGTCTCGAATGTGTCTATTTTTCGGGAAATTTCGATTATCTCGGTCTTGTCCATGCCTACGAGCGGACGGAATACCGGTATGCGGCAGACCGCGTCCGTACAGGCGATAGCCGCCATGGTCTGACTTGCTACCTGTCCGACGCTCTCGCCGGTGATGAGTGCGAGACAGTTGTCCTTTTCGGCGATGCGCTGAGCGATCTCCATCATCAGTCGGCGCATGATTATCGTGAAGAATTCCTCGGGGCAGTGGTCCTTGATAGCCTCCTGAAGCTCCGTGAACGGCACGCAGTAGAACGCGATGCCGCCGCACCAGTCCGTGAGCTTTTCGCAGAGCTGCTCGACCTTGAGCTGTGCGCGGTCGGAGGTATAGGGTGGGCTTACGTAGTGTATCGCCGCGATGTGAACTCCCCTCTTAGCCATCATCCAGCCCGCAACAGGACTGTCGATGCCGCCGGAAAGAAGCAGCATAGCCTTTCCGCTGCTTCCGACGGGAAGTCCGCCTGCTCCCTTGATGTTCTCGGCGTGGACGTAGGCGTTCGTGTCGCGTATCTCGACTGTGACGATGACATCGGGCTCCTTGACGTCAACGGTCAGGTGCGGAAACTTTTCAAGCAGCACGCCTCCGAGCTCCGCGCAGATTTCGGGCGATTTCATGGGGAAAGCCTTGTCCGAGCGCTTGGCATTGACCTTGAACGTCCTCGCTCCGCCGAGAGCGTCCGCGCAGTATTCGACTGCCTTCGCGGTGACGTCGGAGAAGTCCTTCTCGCACACGCAGGCACGGCAGAGCGCCGCGATTCCGAAAATCCTGCTCACGCGGTCAACGACTTCTTCAAGGTCGATGTCCTCGTCAAGCGGAGTGATATACGTCGTGGACTGCGCACTCGTGAGCTGAAAATGTCCGAGGCTCTTTAGTCTGCGCTTGATGTTCTTGGTGAGCATATCCTCGAAGGTCTTTTTGTTGAGTCCCTTGAGGACCATTTCGCCGTATTTTACAAGAATTATCTCTTTCATAGTTTTCTCCTATACTATTATAATATATGACGGAAGTTTTATCGGACGTGCAGGGGCGAACATCGTTCGCCCGCAACTCATCGCCCCCTACGTTCAGTTTCCGTTAACGATAAATCAATTCTCAATTCTCAGTTTTAAGCCATTATCCTCTGACGGAAGCGATGCCCTCCGCGAGAGCCGCCGCGAACACCTCTATTTCGGCTTCGGTGGTGTCGGCGGTCATGCTTATCCGGAGCGCCGAATCCGCGCGTTTGCCGGTTATGCCGAACTGAGCCGGAACTCCGCTCTGCTGTCCCTTCGAGCACGCAGAGCCGCTTGAAACGTATATCTCGCGCCCCTCGAGGTAGTGGAGCATTATCTCCGACCGCTTGCCTGCCGCGGAAATGTTCACCACGTAGGGCGAGCCGTCCTCCGGCGAGTTTATCTCGACTCCCTCTATCGCGGAAAGGAGCTCCGCAAGACGGGCTTTCAGCTCAGAAACGCGCTCATAGCGCTCCTTTATCGTGGGCGAGAGCTTCCCGACAGCCGCGCCGAATGCGCATATCAGCGGGACGCTCTCGGTGCCGGAGCGTATGCCCTTTTCCTGTTTGCCGCCGGTAACTACCGGTATCAGGCGTATACCTTTTTTAATGTATAGAGCGCCCACGCCCTTGACGCCGTGAATTTTGTGTCCGCTGAGCGAGATGAGGTCTGCGCCGAGCTGATTCGCCTTCACTGGGAGCTTCATATAAGCCTGCACGCAGTCGGTATGGGTGACGATGTCCTTGAAACGGCGCTTTACAGCCGTGAAAACCTCCTTAACGGGGAGGACATAGCCCGTCTCGTTGTTGACGTACATCATCGTCAGCAGTACCGTATTCTCGTCGCAGGCATTTATAAAGTCCTCGGGACAGAAGCGTCCGTCCTCGCGCGGCGAGACGCGGACTACCTCAAAGCCCTTGCTCTCAAGGTCTGCGAGGGTCTCGTCCACAGAGGCGTGCTCGACTGCCGAAGCGACGATTTTCCGGCGCTTTTTGCCGTATGCGGCAGTGGCTCCGCGGAGGGCGAGGTTGTTGCTCTCGGTGGCTCCGGAGGTGAAAATCACGTTGTCGGGAGCGGCTCCGAGGGAATCAGCTATCGTCCTGCGGGCTTTGTCCATTGCGAGCTGAGCGTTAAGTCCCGCACGGTGCAGGGAGGACGGATTGCCGAAGTTGTCAGTCATGGCTTCGAGCGCGGCGGAGACTGCCTCGGGGCAGGGCTTTGTCGTCGCGGCATTATCAAGATATATCATCGTTTCACTACCTTTTATATACAGTAACTTTTATTATAACACATTTAAAGGAAAATGTCAAAAGTGAATGTTGAGGCAACCCC
>DEDQ01000084.1:0-775 GCA_002350065.1 Ruminococcus flavefaciens | reverse complement strand
ATTGTCCAAATCCGTATTTTTTCGCAACCTCTCGCCGTTTTCAAGGGTATTACGTATGAAAGAGCCCGAAAGGAAATGGTTTTTGTTTACAGAAATTTAACAAATTATTTCCAAAATCATGTTATAATATGTACATAATAACATCTGCGAAGGAGGAGTCTCTATGACCGATAACATCAATAAACCCCCTGAAAACGAAGCGCTCGACCTTGAACAGCTCGAAAATGTGAGCGGCGGTCTCAATCGTGAAATGCTCGCTTTAGCCGACAGTAAACTGGCGATGGGCGACATGAAGTTAGGCTTGGCTTCAGGNNGGTTTGGCTTCAGGCTTGGCTTCCGGTTTGGCTTCAGGCTTGGCAGCAGATCAGGCAATGGGGCTCGCTGATAACGCCGCGATCCTTAAAGACGGCAAAAAAATGGAGTAAGGAGGAGTCTCTATGACCGATAACATCAATAAAACCCCTGAAAACGAAGCGCTCGACCTTGAAAAGTTAGACGGCGTATCGGGCGGAGTTATCACAAATCCTGCCTCCGGTAACAAACCCGAAGATTATGAGGTGTGGGACGACAGCAATGGCGAAGTCATCGGGACATTCCCAAGCCTCGAAGAAGCCAAAGCGAAGCTGAAGGATAAGCTCGCAAGGATAGATAAAAAGCTGGGCGGCGGCAGAAGCAGAATGGGATAAGCCTTGACCCTGTCTTATCCGATATCTCATCAGAACATCACATCCCGAGGCTCTAAAGCCGGTACTCGTACAGAAGTTTATACCTACTA
>DEDQ01000046.1:9656-10553 GCA_002350065.1 Ruminococcus flavefaciens | reverse complement strand
CACTCTTGCGTCATCGGCTTCGTAGATTGTGCCCCATGAGACCTTGAGGTGGTCGCCCTCCTCGAGCTTGACGTACATCGAATAGGCAAACCAGCCGTCAACGTACTCCTCATCGCCGTGATTGACAGTGACGCTGAAGTGAGCGAACGGCTCATCGTCCAAATTGCGGCTGTCCTCGCTTGGCACGATGATATACTCGCCCACAGGGATATCCCTGCCGGCGATGTAGCCTCCGGACTCGTAGACAGCTCCGGTACGTCCTCCGACGCCGAAATAGCCGTCATCGGTGGTGGGCTCGGTGGAGGTTTCGGCAGTGGGCTCAGTGTAGGCGCGTCTTGTATGCTCGGAGGTACGCGGAGGCTCAGTCGGCTCGACGAATGTGACCGTGCGCGACGAGCTGCTGCTCCTGTCGTTGACGAGCCCCTTGTTTATCGCGAACAGGAATCCCACAAGTATCACCGCCGCGATGAGCGCGAACACGATGAGTATTATATACAGCGGATTCATTCCGGCTTCGGGCTCGTTCTCCGGCACCGGCTGATAGAGCGGCTCGGGCTGCTGCGGAGGTATGTACGGCGGCGGAGCCTGCGTCTGCGGCGCGGGAGCTGTCTCCGGCGCGTGGACAGTTTCGTCTATGGGCTCCGGCTCGTTTTTGGTCTCGTCGATGATGTCAGCGGAGACCTCGTCCACTGTTTCGCTCACGTCGGGAGCCCCTGTCAGCGGCTCCGGCGGTACGATTACCGGCTCGGGCATTTTTACCTCTGCCGGTTCGGGAGCGGAGATATTTCTCAGCTCGGGCGGGACGGCGAACTGCGGCTGACGTTTTCCGCAGGCGTCGCAGAATTTCGCCTCCATTGGCAGTTTTTTACCGCACTCCACGCAAAATTTCTCGTTCAT
>DEDQ01000046.1:8979-9327 GCA_002350065.1 Ruminococcus flavefaciens | reverse complement strand
ACATTCCCAATTCGTAGGGGCGCATTCCGTGCGCCCGCGCCTTTCAATCATCTCGCCGGAAAATTTTGTAGGGGCGCCCTTTGGGCGTCCGTGCCGTTTCAATCACGTCGCCGGAACATTTCCGTAGGGGCGCATTCCGTGCGCCCGCGCCATTTCGCCCGCGCCGTTTCAATCACGCCGCCGGAACATTTTGTAGGGGCGCCCTTTGGGCGTCCGTTCAATATCAAATATACCGCGGGAATACCATGCTGTAGGGGGCGATGCCCACATCGCCCCGTCAGATATGACATACGTACGCGCATATTTTCCGGCGACATAATTGAAACGGAAAATTTCTGTAGGGGCGCA
>DEDQ01000046.1:8594-8719 GCA_002350065.1 Ruminococcus flavefaciens | reverse complement strand
ATTCTCTTTGACTCTTCGTCAATGTCGATTATCTTAACGTCGACCTCGTCGCCTACAGAGAGGATATCCTTAACGTTTTCAACCTTCTTGTCAGCGATCTGCGAGATGTGGATAAGACCGTCAAC
>DEDQ01000046.1:2723-8340 GCA_002350065.1 Ruminococcus flavefaciens | reverse complement strand
CCGCCGAGGTCAACGAATGCGCCGAAGCTTGTGAGAGACTTGACCTTGCCGACAAATGTCTGACCGACCTCAGCGGTTTCCCAGAACTTAGCCTTAGCCTCTTCCTTCTTAGCGTTCTCGACAGCCTTGATAGAGCCTACAGCTCTCTTCTTGCCGCCCTCATCAACTTCGATGACCTTGAACTGTACCTTCTGCTTGTTGAGCTGCTCGAGCTCTGCTCCGCGGGGGAGACCGGTCTGTGAAGCGGGGATAAATACTCTTACGCCGAGGTAGTTGAGGGTAACGCCCTTGTTAACGATGCGGTTGACAGTTCCCTCGAGAACTTCGCCCTCTTCCTTAGCCTTAACGATAGTCTCGTAGCCAGCCTGCTCATCGACCTTTCTCTTGGAAAGAGCAGCAGTGCCGTCAGCGTCATTTACTTTAACAACGATGAGCTCGATCTCGTCGCCAACGGAAACGATATCCTCGGGCTTCTTAGTCGGGTCATCAGTAAGGTCTTCGAGCTTAACGTATCCTGTGTGCTTTGTACCGAGGTCTACAGTGATCTCAGCGTTATCGATGCTTACAACGATACCCTTGACTTTCTCTCCTGTATGTATTTTTTTGAATGACTGATCGAGTGCAGACGCAAAGTCGATCTCCTCATCCGGATTTGCTGTGAGATTAACATTCTCTGTCATAGTGGTTTGTACCTCCTTGATTATATACGCCGGCGTGGAAGCTCCGGCAGTGATGCCTATCCTTCCGGCAAAGGGCAGCTTCAAAGATGAAAGCTCGTCCGAATTTTCTATGTGATACGTTTTGCAGTAACGGCTGCACACCTCGTACAGCTTTACTGTATTAGAGCTGTGTCTGCCTCCGACCACGAGCATGATATCAGACTGTTTAGCGAGCTCAGCCGCATCGGACTGTCTTGTATCGGTGGCGTTGCAGATAGTATCGAATATGACAATATCGGGACTGTTCTTGGGGATCACCTTTAAACACTCTTCCCATACTACTATATTATACGTTGTTTGCGCGACAAATGCAAGCTTTTTTCCCAAAAAATTATCATTTTTTTCAAAAAGGTGTTTTAGCTCAAAGTTATCCTTAAACACGAGATAATTCTGGTTACAGTGCCCAATGATGCCCTGCACCTCAGGGTGGTTTATGTCGCCGGCGATGAGCACGAGGTAGCCCTCGGCAGTTTTCTCCGCCGCGATCTTATGTATTTTCGACACGAAGGGACAAGTCGCATCGAGCATACGACAGCCCTTTTCGGCAATTTCGTCATAGACTGCCCTGCCGACTCCGTGCGAGCGGATAACGACTGTCTCGTCGGGTTCGAGCTCGCTGACGTTCTCGATAACGCGGGCTCCCTTGGCTTTCATATCGTTCACGACGTCCTGATTGTGGATAATGGGTCCGAGAGTAGCGACCCGAGTATTCTTTTCGAGCTCGTTGTAGACCATTTTAACGGCTCTGTCCACTCCGAAGCAGAATCCGGCGGACTTGGCAACAGTTACTTCACGCATTATAAATCCCTCTCTCAATTCATTTCTTCTTCCGCCGGAGCTTCGCCCTCGACGAGTTTCTTTATCTCCGCCATATAGCGGTTTTTCAGCTTCACAAGCTGACGCGGGTTCGGCTCGGCGAGGTCGTCAACGTACTCCTTGGGGTCGATAGGCTCGCCGTACTTGACCGTTACCTTCGTGCGGAATTTCAGCTTGTCGCCGAAAACCACTCCCACGGGGACTATCCTCTTGTCAGCCCTTGCCGCGATGAGAGCGGCTCCGGAGTGACCTCTGCCGACTTTGCCGGTCTTGGAGCGTGTACCCTCGGGGAATATCATCAGGCTCCTGCCGCTGTTAAGGCGCTCGACGGCGGTGTCGATAACTGCTGTATCGCCCTTGCCGCGGGCAACCGGAAACGCTCCGAGAGAGCGTATCAGCCATGCAAAGAGCTTGTTGCGGAAGAGCTCCTCCTTCGCCATGAAGGCGTATTTGCCGCGGGCTCCGACTCCGACGAGGGGCGGGTCAGCGTTGCTTCGGTGGTTCGAGGCGTATATCACCGCCTCGCCGCGGGGAATGTTGTCTCTGCCCTCGAATCCGAGGCTGAAATAGACGTGGAAGGCTATCCACACCGCAATTTTAATAATGTAATACATATGCCGCTCCTTTACATTAAATCTTTTTTCATTCGCAGGCGGCTCCCCTCGTCGGTGCAGACCTCGTAGCCGAGCCGTTTATACAGCCGGTAAGCTCCCTCGTTGGATTTTTCAACGTGCAGTACAGCCGCAGGGACGTTTTTATCCTCCGCGTATTTCTCAGCAGTCCGGACAAGGGCAGTTCCGAGTCCTTTTCCGCGGTATTTCGCGGATACGCAGAAGTCGTCGAGGTAGATATACTCGTCGTAGACCTCCACTGAAATATATGCCGCAGGGTAATCATTTATTTCCGCAATGTATATTTTATCCCTGCCGCGGAAGAATTTGCCGAGGTATCCGTCCTCGTAGGGCTCGGGCTCGGAATCGGGATAAATGCCGCGGAGCATTTCCGCGAAGAGCTCCTCTATCGCGGGGACGTCCTCCGGCACAGCCTCCCTTATATTTACAATAGTATCGCTCACTTTATCTTCGACTCGATGACCCTGACGATAGCCTCTGCCGACTCCTCGAGGCTGAGCTCGGTAGTATCGACGAGGACAGCGTCCTCAGCCTGCTTGAGAGGCGAGATCTCGCGGTGCATATCGGCATAGTCGCGCTTGATGATGTCCTGAAGTATCTCCTCATACGGCGGGCAGTCGGGCTTTTCGGCGAGCTCCTTGTAGCGGCGGTTAGCGCGCTCCTCGGCGGAGGCGGTCAGGAAGATCTTCACGTCCGCATTCGGGAGGACTACCGTGCCGATGTCGCGTCCGTCCATGATGATGTTGTTCTCGCGGGCTATCTTCTGCTGAGTCTCGAACAGGTAAGCTCTTACAGCCGGAATAGCGGAAGTCCTCGACGCCGCCATGGAAATCTCAGGAGTGCGGATAAGGTCGGAAACGTCTCTGTCGCCGAGGAAAACGCGCTGAGCGCCGTCCACGAAGCCGAGAGAAACGTTCGCATTCGCGAGCGACTTCTCGATGTCGTCGTCAGCGATGTTGTTCTCGGTGATGTAGAGAGCGACAGTGCGGTAGAGAGCTCCGGTGTCGACGTAGATGTAGCCCAGCTTTGCCGAGACCATTTTTGCGATAGTGCTCTTGCCTGCGCCGGCAGGTCCGTCGATAGCGATGTTGATATTCTTCATGATGTTTTCCTCCGATTTTGATATTTATTCTGTAGGGGCGCATTCCGTGCGCCCGTGCCATTAGCGGTTATTTGCGTTATCATTTTCCACGGGGCTTTGATTTTTAAGGGTAAATAACTTTTTGGGTGGCTTTAATATAGTCTGACGTTCGCAATTGCCAATGATACCACAAATGCTCAGTCTGTCAAGACCAAGACAAGCGCCATAAATGGCGGTCTTGACAGACTTCACATTTGTAGTTTTGGGCAATTACGCAAACGTCCAACAGCCATCGACCACCTAAATTGTTACATACCCATTTTTATTTTTCTTCCAGCAGTTGTTTCACGGAAATTGCAAGGTCGGCGAGAATTGCTCCCGACGCCAGCACCGAGAAGCCGATACACACGGCTTTCGGGAGCTTGTCGCAGAGCTTCCCCGACAGCGGATGCAGCCAGAAAAAATACCCGACTGCTAAAACGCCGAATATCGCGCTCGAGATAAGGCTCGAGCGGTCCTGCACCGAGCCCCACCAGCCCTCGTACGTCCAGAACTGCCTGTGGAAGATGAACTCCAGCAGGTACGAGGCTCCGAGCTCGAATGCCGTAGTCACCACCGCCGAGAACGTGAATACGAACAGCGGATGCCTGTCGCGCTCGCCGAGCATGGCAAGCAGTATGAACGCTCCCACGGCGTATATCGGCACTATCGGCAGGTGGAGTATGCCGCGGTTGACGAACTTGTGGTAGAGTATCCACACGCAGGTGACCTCGTAGACCCAGCCGAAAAGTCCGGCGACGATAAACTCAAATACATAGCGGAATATCCGCTGAGAAAGGTCTCTTTTCATACGCACCTCACATACACATCGCGGCGGCGTAGGCAGTCGAGAACGCGATTTGCAGGTTGAATCCGCCCGTGTAGGCGTCGACGTCTATGACCTCTCCGGCGAAGAAAAGTCCCGGACAGAGCTTCGATTCCATAGTGCCGGGGTCTATCTCCCTGACGGAGACTCCGCCGCTCGTGACGATAGCCTCGTCGATAGGTCGGAAGCCCGATATCCTCACGGGGAAAGCCTTTATCAGCTCGCCGAACTTCCTCCGCTGCTCCTTTGTGATGCCGTTGACCTTCTGCCCGGGAGCTATCCCCGACAGCTTCACCGCCACGGGTATCAGCTTCGCCGGCAGGAGCTTTCGTATGCCGTTGATGAAGTCGCGGTTGAGATTTTCCGCGAAATCACGCTGTATACGCGCATCGAGCTGCTCCGGCGTGAGAGCCGGTTTGAGGTCGATGAGTAGCTTGCAGCGGTCGGGCTTGAGGTCGCGGATATGGCTGCTCGCACTGAGCACGAGCGGTCCACTGACTCCGAAATGCGTGAAGAGCATCTCCCCGAGCTCGCTGTAGAGCTTCTTTTTGCCGTCGAAAAGGCTGAGAGTGACGTTTCTCAGCGACAGCCCCATCATCTCCGCGCAGTATTTGTCCGGCGAAACGAGGGGCACAAGGCTTGGTTTTAGCTCGGTAACGGTGTGACCCGCGCTCTCCGCGAGCTTGTAGCCGTCGCCGGTCGAGCCGGTATTCGGGTAGGATTTCCCTCCGCACGCGATAAGCACGCTGCCGCTGCGGAATTCCTCGCCGCCGGCTTTGACTCCGGTGCATGAGCCGTCCTCGATGATGAGGGAGCTCACACGCTTGTGTATGACCCTGACTCCGAGCTTTTTCATCTCCCTGCCGAGAGCCGCGACGATGTCAGCGGCGTTGTCGCTGACCGGGAAAACGCGGTTGCCGCGCTCGGTCTTGAGCGGGACTCCGAGCTGCTCGAAGAAGTCCATAGTGTCCTCGGCGCTGAACATCGAGAACGCGCTGTACAAAAACCGCGGATTCACGGGGATATTGCGCATATGCTCGTCCATGGGCGAGTTATTGGTGACGTTGCAGCGTCCCTTGCCGGTTATGCGGAGCTTTCGCCCGATGCTGTCGTTTCTCTCGAAGAGCAGGACGCTCTTGCCGAATCTCGCAGCCTGAATCGCCGCCATGCAGCCGGCAGCGCCTCCGCCTATTATAATAGTATCAGTCATTTTCGCCGGTGAGCATTTTATGCAGCTTGTCACGGACTTTGCCGCCGATGTCATCGTTTTCGGCGCGGATGAGCGAATATCCGCCGTTTGAATAGCTGACGCTGTCGCCCGTCTTTGCCGCTGACGGCAGATGCGCTCTGTGGACGCTGATGACGCCCTCCTCGGTCTGTAAAACGGCGTATTCGCCGTCGAATTTCTGTATTATCATACACCTTCCCTCCTTTCGTCAGGGACACTGTCCCTGCCAGAGACTCTGTCTCTGGACTCTGGTCAAGGCTCTGCCTTAACAATCCG
>DEDQ01000046.1:0-2508 GCA_002350065.1 Ruminococcus flavefaciens | reverse complement strand
TCTGCTTTCGCTCGACGGCACATGATTATATGGTTACCGGAACATTTCCGTAGGGGCGCATTCCATGCGCCCGTGCCGTTTCAATCACGCCGCCGGAACATTTTTGTAGGGGCGCCCTTCGGGCGTCCGTCCAATTCCATTCACGTCGCCGGAAAATTTCTGTAGGGGCGCATTCCGTGCGCCCGTGCCATTTCGTCCGCGCCGTTTCAATCACGTCGCCGGAACATTCTGTAGGGGCTGATGCCCACATCAGCCCGCACATTTTATAATTTCCAACGAAGCGCTGACAGATGGAACGGGTGCCGGTTAGGCATCGCCCCGTCAGATATGACATACGTATGCGCATATGTTCCGGCTCTGTTCAAACGGCTTACTCTGCTTTCGCTCGCCAATACATACGGGTATGGTTACCGGAAAATTTTTGTAGGGGCGCCCTTTGGGCGTCCGTGCCGTTTCAATCACGTCGCCGGAACATTTCTGTAGGGGCGCATTCCGTGCGTCCGTGATGCCGATACAATTGCCTGCGTATCGCGCTCATTTTTTGCGTTTCGGCGGTCTGGACTTGCCGTTCGCGGCTCCCCTGCCCTTTGGAGCGGGTCTGCCGCCGCGTGTGGGCTTCTGACCGGCTCTATGCTGTCCGGCGGGCTTTATGTCCTCGACAAGGCATTTCGGCGACGAGCCGATGAGGTCGCGTCTGCCGGCTTTTTTCAGCGCCTCGAGCACGAGCTCGCGGTTCTGGGGGCGGAAATATTGCAGCAGAGCCCTCTGCATCGCCTTTTCCTTCGGAGTTTTCGGCACGTACACCTTTTCCATTGTATACGGGTCGAGCTCGCTGTAGAACATCGCCGTGGAAATGGTTCCCGGCGTGGGGTAGAAGTCCTGCACCTGCTCGGGACGGATATGGTTGTCGCGCAGGAAGAGTGCGAGGTCTATCGCCTCGTTGAGGGTGCTCCCGGGGTGCGAGGACATCAGATACGGCACGAGGTACTGCTCCTTGCCCATGCCCTTGGTTATCTCGTAGAATCGCTTCTGGAACGCCTTGTACGCCTCGATGTGGGGCTTGCCCATTTTGTCGAGCACGACTGCCGAGCAGTGCTCCGGCGCGACCTTGAGCTGTCCGCTGACGTGGTACTTGATGAGCTCGCGCATGAACTCGTCGTTTTTGTCCTCCATTAGGTAGTCGTAGCGTATTCCCGAGCGTATAAAAACTCGCTTCACGCCCTTGACCTTGCGAATCTTCCTCAGCAGAGCGAGGTATTCCGTGTGGTCTGCCTTCAAGCCCGGACACGGCTTCGGCGCGAGACATTTCTTGCCCATGCACAGTCCCTTGCTGAGTTGCTTCTCGCAGGACGGGTTCCGGAAGTTCGCAGTCGGACCTCCGACATCGTGGATATAGCCCTTGAAATCGGGCATTTGCGTGATTCGCTCGGCTTCCTCGAGAACGCTCTTCTCGCTGCGGACAGTCACTCGCCTGCCCTGATGCAGGGCTATCGAGCAGAAATTGCAGTATCCGAAACAGCCGCGGTTATGGGTTATCGAGAAGCGGACTTCCTCGATTCCGGGCACTCCGCCGAGAGCCTCATACGAGGGGTGTATACGGCGAGTATATGGCAGGCTGTAGATGTAGTCGAGCTCCTCCGTTGTGAGGCTGAATGCCGGCGGATTCTGCACAAGCATATGCTTTCCGTGGCGCTGTATGATTATCTTGCCGTAGACCTCGTCCTGCCAGTCGTACTGTATCTTCACGGCTTTGGCGTACTCGGTCTTGCTGTCGCGCACCTGCTCGAACGAGGGGCACTGAGCGGCTCCAATCGGCGTATTTACGGGCTCTGTGAGGTAGCACGTACCGCGGATATCGGTCATAGTCCTTACGCTCTCGCCGGAGGATATACGCGTGCAGAACTCGCGGATCTGGTGCTCGCCCATGCCGTACATGAGCAGGTCTGCACCGCTGTCCACGAGGACGGAGGGGCGCACATCGTCGTCCCAGTAGTCGTAGTGGGCGAATCGCCGGAGCGAGGCTTCAAGTCCGCCTATGGCAATGGTGATGTCGCCGAAAAACTCGCGTATTTTCTGGCAGTAGACTATCACGGCGCGGTCAGGACGTTTCCCCGCCGCTCCGCCGGGAGAGTATGCGTCGTCCGAGCGTTTACGCTTTGCGGCAGTATAGTGAGCCACCATAGAGTCGATATTTCCCGATGTTACGAGGAATGCATACTTCGGAGCCCCGAACCGGCGGAAGTCGCGGTCAGAGTGCCAGTCCGGCTGAGCGATGACTCCCACGGTGAAGCCCATAGCCTCGATAAGACGCGTGACGATAGCGGCTCCGAAGCTCGGGTGGTCGACGTAGGCGTCGCCGGTTATGTATATGAAATCGAACTGCTCTATCCCGAGCTCGTCCATTTCCTTTTTCGTTGTCGGAAGAAATCCTTCGTACATATTCCTCCCCCTTTCTTTTTATGAGGGTTTCGCCCTCAAACTCCCACCAGAGACTCTGTCTCTGGACTC
>DEDQ01000051.1:22957-27298 GCA_002350065.1 Ruminococcus flavefaciens | reverse complement strand
GAGTCGAAACGACTCCTTGAAATGATGATCCACTCTATCTATACACACAAGGAAATCTTCCTCCGCGAGCTTATCTCGAATGCGAGCGACGCGATAGACAAGCTCTATTTCAAGTCTCTCACTGACGACAAGGTAGGACTCAGCAAGGACGACTTTGCTATATGGATAAGCACCGACAAGGACGCAAGAACGCTCAAAATAACCGATAACGGCATCGGAATGACCGAGGAAGAGCTCGAAAACAACCTCGGAACTATCGCAAACAGCGGCTCATTCAAGTTCAAGAACGAGAACAAGCTTGAAGAGGACAACCAGATAATCGGACAGTTCGGAGTAGGCTTCTACTCAGCGTTCATGGTCGCAAAGAAGGTGACCGTCATCTCGAAGGCATACGGCAGTGACAAGGCTTACCGCTGGGAGAGCGAAGGCGTAGACGGCTACACTATCACCGAGGACGACAAGGACACAGTCGGAACAGTGATAATCCTCGAGCTCCTTGACGACACCGACGACGAGAAATACGGCGAATTTCTTGACGAATACCGCATCAAGGGACTTATCAAGAAATACTCAGATTATATCCGCTTCCCCATTAAAATGGAAGTAACACACAGCCGCCCGAAGGAGCAGTCCGAGGAGGACAAGGAAGCGAAGAAGCCGCTTGAATACGAAGAATACATCGAAGTTGAAACTCTCAACAGCATGACTCCCCTGTGGAAGAAGAGCAAGTCCGAGCTCAAAGATGAGGACTACAAGCACTTCTACACCGAGAAATTCTACGATTACAACGAGCCGCTGAAATACTCCCACGTCAAGAACGAGGGCGTCCCGAGCTACAACGCACTGCTCTATATACCGTCGAAGGCACCGTTCGACTACTACTCAAAGGAATACGAAAAGGGCTTACAGCTCTACTCAAACGGCGTCCTCATCATGGACAAGTGCGCCGACCTTCTCCCCGACTATTTCAGCTTTGTAAAGGGACTTGTTGACAGCGAAGACCTCTCGCTCAACATCTCGCGTGAGATGCTCCAGCACGACCGCCAGCTCAAGGTCATCGCAAAGAGCATTGAAAAGACCATCAACAGCGAGCTGAAGAAGATGCTCAAGAACGAGCGTGAGAAGTATGAGGAATTCTGGAAAGCCTTCGGAATGCAGATGAAGTACGGCGTATACGCTGACTACGGCATGAACAAGGAAAAGCTTCAGGACCTTATCCTCTTCGCATCGTCGAACGAGCACAAGCTTGTAACGCTTGACGAATACGTAACAGGAATGCGCGAGGAGCAGAAGTACATCTACTACGCTACAGGCGAGAGCATCGCACGCATCGAGCAGCTCCCGCAGACCGAGCTTGTAAAGGACAACGGATTTGAGATACTCTACCTCACCGACAGCGTAGACGAGTTTGCAGTAAAGATAATCGGCAAGTACAAGGACAAGGAATTCAAGAACGTATCTGCCGACGACCTCGGACTTGAAACTCCCGAGAAGAAGGAGGAGCTCAAAGCCAAGGAAGAAGAGAGCGCAGATATGCTTGACGAGCTCAAGAACGCTCTTGACGGCAAGGTAACGAAGGTAGCGCTCTCGCAGCGTCTTAAATCCCACCCCGTATGCCTTACCAGCGAGGGAGAGATAACGCTCGAAATGGAAAAGGTGCTGAACGCTCTGCCGAACGACCAGCAGGTACACGCTCAGCGCGTACTCGAGATAAATCCCGAGCACGAGATATTCGCAAAGCTCCAGACCATAAACGCCTCCGGCGACAAGGACAAGCTTGCGAAGTACGCAAAGCTGCTTTATACGCAGGCGCTTCTCATCGAGGGAATGCCTATCGACAACCCTGTTGAATTCTCGAATCTCGTCTGCGAGCTCATGTAAGATAAAGATTAGCGGGCGAACGCTGTTCGCCCCTACACAAATAAACGGAAAATAAACTAAATGCAGGGGCGCACAATGTGCGCCCCTGTTGCTTTTATCCTCTGTAAGGACGGCGTTCCGCAATATTTTTTGACAGTCCTCATTTTTCTCTTGCAGAACGAGGAAAAACGTGGTATAATAATACTGTTGACCTTTTCCTCACATTTGGGAAAAGAGTAATTTTACAAGGAGAGATTCTTATGTCAAAGAAATTCTACATCACCACCCCCATTTACTATCCCTCGGGCAATCCGCATATCGGACACTGCTACACAACAGTTGCGTGCGATTCGATAGCACGTTACAAGCGAATGCAGGGCTATGATGTAATGTTTCTTACCGGCACAGACGAGCACGGACTCAAAATAGAACAGAAAGCTGCCGAGGAGGGCGTAACTCCCAAGGAATACGTTGACGTTATCGTTGACAGATTCAAGAAGCTCTGGAGCTACATGAACATCTCCTACGACCGCTATATCCGCACAACAGATGACTACCACGTTGAGAGCGTACAGAAGATATTCAAGACGCTCTACGACAAGGGATATATATACAAGGGCAAATATTCGGGCAAATACTGCACTCCCTGCGAGAGCTTCTGGACCGATTCACAGCTCGACGAGCACGGCTGCTGTCCCGAATGTCACAGACCCGTGAAATTCGCCGAGGAAGAGGCATACTTCATGAAGATGTCACCTTTTGCAGACAGGATAGAGAAGCTCCTCACCGAGACCGACTACCTCCGTCCCAAGACAAGAGCAGTCGAGCTTGTAAACAACTTCATCAAGCCCGGACTCGAGGACCTCTGCGTATCGCGCACCTCCTTCACATGGGGAGTTCCCGTATCATTCGACGACAAGCACGTAGTATACGTATGGATAGACGCGCTCTCGAACTATATCACAGCACTCGGCTACGAAAACTCGGCATACGCAGACTTTGACAAGTTCTGGCCCGCTGACGTCCACATGGTCGCAAAGGACATCATGCGCTTCCATGCTATCATATGGCCGGCTATGCTCATGGCACTTGATCTGCCGCTCCCGAAGCATCTTGCTGTTCACGGCTGGATAACAATGGCAGGCAAAAACGGCGAGAGCGAGAAGATGTCGAAATCTTTGGGCAACGTTGTTGACCCGTTCGTACTCGGCGAGAGATACGGTCAGGACGCTATCAGATACCACATTCTCCGCGAAATGGCACTCGGCGCAGACAGCCTTTTCTCGAACGAGATAATGATAAACCGCATCAACTCAGACCTTGCAAATGGCTTCGGAAACCTTGTTTCGCGAACAGTTGCAATGGCAGACAAATACTTCGGCGGCACTCTCCCGACCGAGCGTGAAAGCGACGCTCTCGACGAGGAGTTCAAGTCCGTTATCCTCGGGCTCTGCCCCACAGTTGACGGCTTTGTTGACGAGACTAAGATAAAGCAGGCACTCGAGGCCATATTCGAGGGAGTATCGCGAGCAAACAAGTACATCGACGAAACCGAGCCGTGGAAGCTCGGCAAGGACGAGAGCAAAAAGCCCCGTCTCGCCGCAGTGCTTTACAACCTGCTCGAGGCTATCCGTATAACATCAGCTCTGCTCGCACCGTTCATGCCAACGACGATGCCTAAGGTATGGGAGCAGATAGGAGCTTCCGCAAGCGATGTTGAATATGATAAGCTCTCGAAATTCGGCGTTCTGCCGGAAGATGTGACAGTTCACAAGGGCGAGATACTCTTCCCGCGCATCGACGCTGACAAGGAGATAGAAGAGCTCAACGATATCCTCCGCAAGAACATGGAAGCCGCTCAGGCAAAGCTTTCAGGCGAGGAAAAGGGCGAGGCACCTGCCGAGCCTATAGAGCTCGCCCCCGAGATAACTATCGACGATTTTGCGAAGGTAGAGATACGCGTAGCGAAGGTAACTGCCTGTGAAAAGGTCAAGAAGTCGGATAAGCTCCTGTGCTTGCAGCTCGACGACGGAATGGGCGGACGTCAGGTAGTATCCGGAATCGCGCAGTATTACGCTCCGGAGGATCTCATCGGCAAAAAGCTCCAGCTCATCGCCAACCTCAAGCCCGTGAAGCTCAGAGGCGTTGACAGCAACGGCATGATATGCGCAGCAGACACACCCGACGGCGTGAAGGTAATTTTTGTTGACGATTCTATCCCAGTTGGCTCAAAGATAAGATAAACAAAAGCGAGGGCGTGATATTTTTTATATCACGCCCTCGCTGATATCGAAGAACACTCGTGCCCTCTGTACGGAAGTGATATATACTATTATATATGCAGATATTCAAAAATAATCAAGATTTATATTGACTTATTTCGTCAATAGGTGTATAATTGATATGTATTGCAAATACTTAATTATTTATATATTATGGAGGTTTTACAATGAGCAGAGTTTACAACTTCAGCGCCGGTCC
>DEDQ01000051.1:22077-22907 GCA_002350065.1 Ruminococcus flavefaciens | reverse complement strand
TACAAGGGCTGCGGAATGTCCGTTATGGAGATGTCCCACCGCTCTAAGGTATATGATGAGATAATCAAGGAAGCCGAGAAGGATCTCCGCGACCTCATGAATATCCCTGACAACTACAAGGTCATCTTCGCACAGGGCGGTGCTTCTCTCGTATTCGCAGGCGTTCCTATGAACCTTATGAAGAACAAGAAGGCTGCTTACATCATCACCGGTCAGTGGGCTAAGAAGGCTGCACAGGAAGCTGAAAAGTACGGCGAGGTAGTAAGAGTTGCATCTTCTGCTGACAAGACTTTCTCATATATCCCGGATTGCTCCGACCTTGACATTCCCGATGATGTTGACTACGTATACATCTGCGAGAACAACACTATCTACGGAACAAAGTTCTGGGAGCTCCCCAACACAAAGGGACACGAGCTCGTAGCTGACGTAAGCTCATGCTTCCTTTCCGAGCCTGTAGACGTATCAAAGTACGGCGTTATCTACGGCGGTGTTCAGAAGAACGTTGGTCCTTCAGGCGTTCAGATAATCATCGTTCGCGAGGACCTCATCGCTGACGGTCCTGCTCTCGACATCACTCCTACAATGATGAACTGGAAGATACAGTCCGACAACGAGAGCCTCTACAATACACCTCCCTGCTACGGAATCTACGTATGCGGCAAGGTATTCAAGTGGATAAAGAAGATGGGCGGACTCGAGGCAATGAAGGCTCACAACGAGAAGAAGGCAAAGATACTGTACGACTTCCTCGACAGCAGCAAGATGTTCAAGGGCACAGTTGAGAAGAAGGACCGCTCACTCATGAACGTACCCTTCATCACAGGCAA
>DEDQ01000051.1:20967-21944 GCA_002350065.1 Ruminococcus flavefaciens | reverse complement strand
GCTTTCATGAAGAAGTTCGAGGAAGAGAATTCCTGAGCGGGGAGCCCCCGCGGGCAGTTCACACAGTCACTCGTAAACTCGTTTACATAAACGGACGACGGGGCTTTTCCCGCGAGCCCTACCGAATCAAAACGGTATGAAATAACACCGTGTATGGGCGGAGAATCACCGCCCATACAATAACTTTGAAAGAGGTAATGATAATGTTCAACATACAGACACTCAACAAGATATCACCCGTCGGCACTGACGTTTTCGACAAGAGCAAGTACGCTGTATCAGACAATCCGTCAAACCCTGACGCTATTATGGTTCGTTCCGCAAAGATGCACGACATGACTTTCGGCGACAAGCTCCTCGCTATCGCTCGTGCCGGTGCAGGCGTTAACAATATCCCTGTAGACCGCTGCGCACAGGAGGGTATCTGCGTATTCAATACTCCCGGTGCAAACTCAAACGCTGTTAAGGAGCTCGCTATCTGCGCACTTCTTCTCGCATCAAGAAAGATAGTAGAGGCTGCACAGTGGTCAGCATCACTCAAGGGAACCGAAGACGCTCCCAAGACAGTTGAGTCAGGCAAGAGCAAGTTTGCAGGCCCCGAGATCGCAGGCAAGACACTCGGTATCATCGGACTTGGCGCTATCGGCGGAAAGATAGCAAACGCAGCCGAAGCACTCGGCATGAAGGTCATCGGCTACGATCCTTACCTCTCTGTAGGAGCAGCGCTCCACCTCGAGCCCTCAGTTCAGGTAGTAAAGGACATCAACGACATCTACAAGGACAGTGATTATATCACTATCCATATGCCTTACACACCTCAGACAAAGAACACTATCGACGCTGAGCAGATAGCAATGATGAAGGACGGCGTACGTCTCATCAACCTCGCAAGAGGCGAGCTCATCAACAGTGAGGCAGTAGTAAAGGCTATCGCTGACGGCAAGGTTGCAAAGTACGTTACAGACTTCGCTGACGAC
>DEDQ01000051.1:20553-20923 GCA_002350065.1 Ruminococcus flavefaciens | reverse complement strand
GAGAGCGAGGACAACTGCGCAGTTATGGCTTCTGAGGAGCTTATCGACTACCTCGAGAACGGCAACATCAGAAACAGCGTAAACTATCCTAACCTTTCGATGAACTGCACAGACACAAAGATCTGCGTTATCCACAAGAACGTTCCTACAACTATCGCATCTATCACATCTGCTGTAGGCAACGAGGGCATCAACATCGAGAACATGGCAAACGCAAGCAAGGGCGATTTTGCATACACAATGCTTGACGTTACAGGTGATGTTCCGGCATCTGTTGAAGGCAAGATAAACGCAGTTGACGGCGTTATCCGCGTAAGAGTCATCAACAAGAAGTAATTCGCCAACAAAGCGATAAAAAGGCTGCTGAGAT
>DEDQ01000051.1:18046-20486 GCA_002350065.1 Ruminococcus flavefaciens | reverse complement strand
GTGTCAGTCAGGGAGCTATATCCCCCGGCAGAGCCTTAACAGGCTTCCATACAAGGAAATCGCGCAGTTCGAGCGGCTTTCCATAGTAATAGCCCTGGAAGCTCTGGATACGATACTGCTGGAGAATATCTCTCATGCCCTCAGTCTCGATACCCTCGACGCAAACCTTAGCGCCGAATGTCGAAGCAACTCCCGCGAAAGCGCGAATGAGGTCGCGCTCCTTTTGGTCGTCCTCGATCCTGAGAACGAAGCTGCGGTCGATCTTGATAGTATCAAACGGCAGGTTCTTAACGAGACCGATAGACGAGAAGCCGGTTCCGAAATCGTCGAGAGCGATCTGTATACCGTGACCGCGAAGGTTGACAATGACATTTTTCAGCAGGTACATATCAAGCAAGCGGCATCGCTCGGTTATCTCCATGCAGAGGTGGTCAGGCGGGAAGCCCTCCTCCTTGAGCGTGCGGAGCACCATTTCCACGAAATCGGGCTTTTCGAGCTGAGTATACGAAAGATTCACGTTAATGACGAAGTCGGGATGTTCCTCCATGATGAGCTTTGCGCCGTTTATCGCGGTACGGAGGATCCACTGACCGAGCTCGCAGAAGAGCGGGTCTTTCTCGAGAATGGGGATAAAGTGGTCAGGCGGCACCATGCCGTATTCTTCACTTCTCCAGCGCAGGAGCGCCTCAGCGCCGATGAGCTTTTCAGTCGAGGCGTCAACTACGGGCTGATACAGCAAGTAGAAGCCGCGATAGCTCTGCATAATGGAAGCTCTTATCGCGTAGAGCTTCTCAAGGCGCTGACGGTTGTTATTGTTGAGGTCGTTGTAGAATTCGACCATTTCGCCCTGTCTGCGGAGCTTCGACTCGCTGTAGGCAAAGTTCAGGCAGGCATAAACGGTCTGATAGTCGATATCGTAGTTATCGACGTTAAGGAGACCAGCGGCGAGGTCGAGGATAACGAATCTGTCGTCCATAGAGAAGCCCTTGCGGAAGAACAAACGCATTTCCTCATACTTCTCGTTCATCTCATCAGCCGAGAGCGATTTAGTCAGCACGGCGAATTTAGTTCCGTCGAGCCTGTAAGCATTTCCGCTGCTGCCGATATGGTCGAAGAGATGTCTGGCGACCTTCTGAAGTATAGCATTACCGAACTGATAGCCGTAAACCTCATTTATCTCGGAGAACTTATTGATAACTATCATGCAGACTCTCATATCGGCGTGTTTTATCATATTCGACTGGAGGTCCTCAAAGAAGCCGTACTGATTCCTGAGTCCCGTAAGAGCATCAACCTTGCCATGAATACCGTGGTTTCTGATAACGCCGGCGAACCATTCGGGCTTGCCGCTTTTATCGCGGAGAACGATACCGCGGCAGGTGCAGAGGTCAAAGGTACCGCTTGCTCTTTTTGCGCGGTACTGCATATCATGTCCGGAAGCGCTTCCCGAGAATATATCGCTGATACCGGTATGGTAAGCGTTTCTGTCATCTTCGTGGATATGCGACTCCCATATATCACCGGCGCCGTACATATACTCTGACGGCAGATCAAACTGTTCAACGCAGGCTTTCGACCAGCGCGAGTAGTCATACTGCATATTGCAGACAAAGACATAAGCGCCCTCCGCCACGAGTTCAAACGCGCCAAACAGCGAATCGAGCTGGCGCTTTGTTTCAAAGGGCATCACCTTTTTTTCCTCAACAACGTTGTAATAGCCGGATTTGAGGCGTGTTTTTTCCTCATACATCATAATATCAGCGCGTTTGAATACGTCTGATACCTTATTATCCGAAACCGAATCATAAACTGCGATTCCGGCTGCAAGAACAGGAGCGTCTCTGCGCTTCAAATTCTCGTGGACCTGATCACGCAGGCGGCGGAACAGAGCTTCGCGCTCGCGGTAATCGTTACCGCTGAGGAAAACGGCGAATTCATCTCCGCCTATGCGGAACACCGGACTATGAGCGAAAACGTTGCAGATAAGGCGGCTTGCGGAGCAGATGTACTCATCGCCGGCTTTATGACCGGCAGTATCGTTTACTATCTTGAGGTCATTGATATCGCAGAGCACGATAGCGAAGGGCATATAATCGCAGCCGCTGTCGATACGCTGCTGAACACTCTCCTCGAGCTCATGGTAGGCATTGGTATTCTTGGTGCCGGTGAGTTCATCTCGGCGAGCGAGCTCGTTGGCGTGGTTGAGAGCTTTAAGCTGCTCATTTTCCTTTCTCACCTCGTCGTCGATATTCTGGACGCCGATGATAAAGTGAACCTTATCGCCCGACCACATAACGGTCAGTCTTGTAAACTGAGGCTTGCTGTTGATGATGAGCCGGTAGTCAATACTATACTGCTTGCGGCTTTCGAGCGCGGAGATGATACTGTCCTTAGTGAGAGCATTCAGCACGCGCTCCTTGTCCTTGGGGTGAAGGAGCTG
>DEDQ01000051.1:16507-17998 GCA_002350065.1 Ruminococcus flavefaciens | reverse complement strand
CCGTCGAGCATATTGCTCGAGTTGAACTCGGTATATCTTGCAGTGGAAACGTCGACATAATAGATAACGTCATATTTTGAGGCAAGGCTCTCAGCAATGGCAGCAAAGGTCGCACTTTTCTGACGGCTTTCGATGAGCTCTCTCTCGGCGAGCACCTCAGTATTGATATTTTCAATGCATACTATGGCGTGACGGCGGTCGCTCGCCCAAATCTGAGTTGAGCGGACGTTAACAATGGTATTATTAACAAGCAGGCGGTATTTAGATGTAAAAGCCCCGAATTTGTTGATATTCTGGGTCATAGTAGCTTTGTTGTAAATATTGAGCGTGAGCTCGAGGTCATCTGGATAGCCATACTTCCGGAAATTCATTTCCGTATCGGAAAAGAAGTCATTTCCCATTTTCGGAAGAGCGAGAGCCTTATATGCGTCAGTAGAAGAGAACTCGTGATACTCATCAGTTATCATATCGATATAGTAGATGCTGTCGTAATGATTAGCGAGGCTGGTCGCTATCTGGTTGAACGCCTCACGCTCCTGCTGAACCTTTTCGGCAGCAATGCGCTCACGGACCTCCTTATCGACATTGAGTACGCCGAAGATGAAATAGTCGTCATCTTCCTCGCTGCTTTCGGCATGGATAAGGCGAAGCGAGTGATATACGGGTTTACCGTCTATCATAAGGCGGTATTCGATATCCTGGAGCGTGCCTTTTTTCATCTGCGAGAGCAGTCTTTCTTTTTTCATTTTTTCGTTGAATATATACTTATCTTCATCGTATATATACAGCTCAACATCGCGGACGAGGTCGCTGAAGAAGTCCTCGCCCTTTGGCTGGAGCTGAAGGGAGTGGTATTCGGGGTCGTTGGAATACCACTGATACTCGTTTGTAACGACATTTACATAATAAACGCTGGAATAGTCGACAAGAAGTGCCTTAGCAATTTTATTGAAAATTTTATCATTCGTCAGCATAGTATCCCCCCAAGTATTCGTTGTTATTATTATACATTTTTTCTGAGTGTTTGTCAATTGAAAATAATCAAAACGCACTCACAAAGCGAAAAGATTGTTAAAAATGACGGCATGGGCTGCGTCCTGCTGCTGTATCGACTTCAAACAAAAAGGCTGCTGAAACGGATTCAGCAGCCTTTTTGATAAATGGGAGATAAAGCTATCAGTTCTGGAAAGCAATACGGAAGAAGTTGTAGAGGTGAGCTCTGATGCAGTTATCACCGTGGTAACCTCCGTTTACATAGTGCCAAACGTGAGGAACGCCGTTCTTCTCGAAGTTGGAGTGGTAATTCTTGGGGTTGTCGTAAACGACAGTGTCATTGCTTCCGCCTGTGATCATGAGGAAGTAAGGCTCCTTGCCGCTTTCCCAGTTGAACGAGCCTGTAACGCCGGGAGCGGGGCAGATAGCGCCAACATAGCCGATCTTGTCAGCCATCTTCATACCGATGAGGAGAGACTCACGTCCGCCCATTGAGAA
>DEDQ01000051.1:15894-16409 GCA_002350065.1 Ruminococcus flavefaciens | reverse complement strand
TAAGCGGCGTTATTATTGTTATCCATACCTGAGCAAGCGTCCTGAGTAGCGCTTGAGAAAACATCAGGGAATACGCATATCATTTCCTTAGCCGCACCCTCAGCGATAGCGTTGCCGAGCATCTCGCGTGTATGCATCTCAGCGTTGCCCTTTGTGAGCATTCTGTCGGGGTTCTCGTAGTAGCCGTGGAGAATATACATTACAGGATACTTCTTGTTCTTATCGTAGTTGGGAGGCAGGAGAACGTTGTACTTCTTGTTTCTCCTGCAGGTATTTGAATAGTAAGTCTTGTTCTGTATCTCGCCGTAGGTAACGCCGCCCTTCTGCTGGTTTGCGGAATCGGGTTCTTTTTCAGCGATATTGGAAGCAACCTTTGCAGTGAAGTCCTTCATTGAGAGGTGCTGACCTGTTGTTTCGCCGGGATCATCGTTGGGACCAGCCTCAACAACATCAAATTCCTTTCTCTGACCGAGAATGAATTCCATTATCTGAACAGTATCAGCAATAGTATACTT
>DEDQ01000051.1:10361-15840 GCA_002350065.1 Ruminococcus flavefaciens | reverse complement strand
GGCATATCGAAAGCGTTGACAACGCCGTCGCAGTTGATATCGCCGGAAGTGATAGTCACAGCCTTAGGACCGCTTATCTGAGTGCCAGCCTTAGCAACGATAGCCTCGTCGATGCTGAAATCGCCTGAGCCGTCCTCAGTCTCAACATAGAGCTTGAAGCCTGAGCCCTCGGGGAGCTTATAATTAGCGTTAGCGAGCTGAACGTAATCGCCTGAGGATTCTGCATTAGCGATATGAGCATAAGCAGTTGTGCCTGAAGCGTCAGTATACTCGAGAGAGAGCATCATATTGCCTTTTCCGGCAGCAACAACGCTGAAGCTGTACTCCTCGCCGCTCTTGAAAGTGAGCGAATCGAGAGTTTTCATAGCGCCGTTCCACGAGCTGCTTCTGTCGGAAACTGTAAGAGCCTTGCTTCCGGCATAAGCTGTTCCGCCGGTATTAACAGAAGCGCCGCCTCTTGCTTCCCAGTCGTCAGTGCCGCTCTCGAATGTGTCATGGTAGTAGTAACCGTTAGCGTCGGGAGTGATAGGGTCTCTTGTTATCGGACCGTCTGTGTCAGGCGGGAGCTCCTTGCCGTCGCTCTCGAGAGTTACAACGTAAGTCGAAACGCTGTTTGCGGGGAGCTGCGAATTGAACGAAGAGCCGCTTGCTGACATACTCGGAGTCTTAGCGAGGTTCTCGCTTCCGGAGGTCCTGTAGCGGTCGACATTCTTGATAGTTCTGCCGCTGATGTTGAAGTCCTGATTTACCTCGGTGTTTCCCTTGTTGATAGCGACAATTTCTACCTGAGTATCGCTGTGCTTGTAAGCGGAAACGAGGATATTGCTGTTAGGCTGCTCTGTAGCGTCGATGCGGACATCGCCGGGACGTACATATTTCGAGAACTGAGCCATTGCGTAGCCGCGCTTTGATACCTTTCCGGAATCCCAGATAGGACTGTACTGACGGCGGATATACCACCATACGTAAGCGTTCATGTTGCCGACAACGAGAGCGTTGTGGATATTCTCTGAAACGGCAACTGCCTCCGGCCATCTGTCGGCGGAGTTGCTATCGCTGTTCGGAACGTAAACCTCGGTCATCCATATTTCCTTGCCGCAGTTTTCAAGCGCCGGGAAGTCCATAGCATTGCGCTGAGTGCCGTAGAAATGAGTTCCGAACATATCGCAGTTCTCAAACGCCTTTGAATTGTTGAGTATAGCGTTATAGAAGCTCTTGTTGTAGCTGAAGCTCTCAGGCGACATCATCTTTGTGTTGGTTCCTGCTGTAACAGTAGGAGCATAGTTCGCAATGAAGCTTGCAGCACGGTCAGCAGTCCATGCAGTCCACTCGCCCGACCAGTCAGGCTCGTTCTGAACTGAAATGGAGTTGAGCTCTACGCCCTGACTGTTGCAGTATTTGATGAAGTCATTGAGGTGCTGAGCGTACTGAGCCTCAGCGCCCTGCTTGAGCACGTACTGTCCGCCTGAAGGACCGCCTGAGCCGTTCTGACGCATCGAAGCGGGCGGGTTCCACGGAGTCGCGAACACCGTAGCACCGAGCTTCTGAGCTCTCTGAGCCGTGGGGATAGCGTTTTTCCAAGCATTCTTGTCGTCGCTGACGAAGATACGCAGGATAGAAAGACCGAGCTCGCCGTCGCCGTTACCGAAAGCAGTCTGCACCTGAGCAGCAGTCATATCTCCGGGAGCGCCGTTCTGAGCGTTATAGCTCTGCCATTCGGGGTGGTTCATACCTCCGAAGCCGCGAATCCGCTGATAAATTTTGTTCGTATTGATAGTGCAGGCACTTGCAGCGTTAACTTCAAAATTCTGAGTGCCATTGTCCGCCGGGAAAGCGGAGAGTCCGGCAATAAAAATAGTGCCGGCGATTGCACCAGCTGCGATCGATCTTGCCCTCTTAAACATACCCATTCTTTTCTCCTCCTGACATATTGTACTGCATATTAATTGCATTTTACATATGATATATTCATTATAAGTTAACATTCCGCGCCTGTAAACCCACGATGCGCAGGAATGGTGGACAAAATAACTGAATTTTCATGTTTTTTGAGCAATTTTCTATTGACACGATACTTCATTTCTATTATAATTAGTATTAGGGATATTTAATGATTTTGGTTAGGAAATTTGGGAAATATTTTACCTATCAGGCATTGATGGATCGCCTGAAAAGGGGAACGACCGGAGGTCAGAATATGAGCAAGCCTAAGCGACCAATAATCTGTGTCGTTGCCGCTGAATCAAACAGTATCGAACAGCGGCAGATACTGCACGGGATCATCGAAAAGGCACAGGAGTACGGGTACGATACCGCAGTTGTCTCCAACATTTATAATCCGAATGTCCACGTAAACTCACTTGTTTGTGAAAACCGCATCTACGACCTTATCCTTTCAGATGAGATATCGGCGATAATAATGCTGTCCGAGTCATTCATCAACGAAGAAATAAGAAAAAAAATAGCCGGATTCATGTATCAGAAGGATAAAAATATCCCGATGCTGATACTCGGAGCATATCTCGCAGAATTCGGCGACCCGCGATTCACATTCATCAACACCAGCGACGAGACCGATATGTATGAGATCGTGAGCCACCTCATCGAGGACCACGGCTTCACAAATATCGACTTTCTGTCCGGATATGACACACTTGAAGCATCACACAAACGCGCGGACGGCTACCGCATGGCACTTGCCGCACACGATATCCCCATCGACGAGAACAAGATACACTTCGGCACGTTCTGGATGGATTCCGGCGAGGAACTCGCCAAACGCTACATTGAAGGACAGCTCCCGCTGCCGCAGGCAGTAGTATGTGCAAACGACTACATGGCATACGGTATGCTCGATGCTTTCCGCAACAGCCCGATAAACGTCCCCGATGATATAAGCATCATCGGCTATGAAAATGTGGACAAGCGCCTGCTTCATGCTCCGCTGCTCACCACATACCAGCGCAACCGTGCCGACCTCGGCAGGAGCGCTATGGAAATCATCCACGCCCGTCTCAACGGAACAGAAATGCCCGAGTTCATGCCCCCCAAGGGCAAGCTCATAAGCGGCAACAGCTGTCCGTGCGAGCGAGACGACCACGAATTCTACAAAGAGCTCGACGCAGAAAAGGTCAAGAAGGACTATGAATTCTGGAATCTTTTCAGCTCGCTCGACCAGGAAATAACCGAATCGAAGAATCTGAACGAATTTGTGCAGATAATCAGCAAATTCCACTGGCTCATACGCGACGTAAACGACATATTCATGTGTCTCTACGCCAACTGGTACGAGCCGAACGCAGAGGAGTCCGACCTCATGACCTGCCGCGAGGCGATGCCGTGGTCAGATACAGCTCCGTTCGAGATGCACCGTTTCAACTTCTCCGAGATATTCTCGCGCAGTCCGGCACCGGCGGCATACTATTTCAACCCGATATTCTTCGGACAGCGCCTGTTCGGACACATCGTGCTGCGCTATGAAAAACCGGATACATACGACGACATCTTCCGCAACTGGATAAAGTCAATCTCGATAAGTCTCGAGTTTCTGCGAATGAAGAACGATATCCGCTACCTGACGAACTGCCAGAACCTCTCCGACCAGCGTGACACGCTCACGGGTATGTTCAACGACTACGGACTCAAAAAGGCATACGGCTCAGCAGTCCTGCACGGCAACAAGGAAATGTACTTCATACTCATGAAGATATGCCTGTTCGACGAGTCAGTAGCAGCTTCAAACGACGACGCAAAGATAAAGGCGATAATCGACGCATCACGCGCCATAGACGAATTCAGCGGAAATCACGACCTCTGCGGACGCATCAACGACAACACGCTCGTCTGCGTAGTACAGCGAAGTGCCGAGCCGGAAATGCTTGCGGACTGCATATCCGCGATACTGCTCCAGCACAAGAAGTATATGGAATACTGCGGCGCCAATTCGTTCGTATGCGTAGCGAAGAAGTGCTCGGGAGTGCCATATAACGAGATATACGAGCAGTGTACAGCCGAAGCCGATGAGCTGATACGCAAAATGTCCGAGAAGAAGCTCATCAGCCACTACAAGGAAATGGCAGATATACGCAGCTACATCTACAATCATCCGGACGAGACCTTCGGAAGCGACTCGCTGCACGGCCTCTTCCCGGGAAGCACAGGCTACATGCGGAGCGTATTCAAGCAGTGCTTCAGCATAAGCTTCCATAAAGACTGCATAATCGCGAGGATAGCGAAGGCGAAGTATTACCTCTCGACGACGACGATGAACGTGATAGAGATATCGGAAAAATGCGGATATCTCGACAGCAAATACTTTCTGCGCCAATTCAGCTCAGTAGTGGGCATGACGCCGATACAATACCGTGCAAATATACAAAGCTAAGAAAAAAGCCAGCCCATAAGCGAGGGCGTGATATAGAAATATATCACGCCCTCTTATTATATCATCTGTATCGCTGTCTCAGAAGAACACACAGCAAAAAAGCCGCAGTAAAAACTGCGGCTTTAATATCAATATATGATCAAACGAGGTCAAAGCTGCCAACGTTGTTATCAACAACGTAGTACACCTTGTTCTCCTCAGGCTTAACATAAACGTTAACAGTCTTGGGAGACTTAACGCCTGAAGCCTTCTTAGCCTTAGCGATGAGGTCAGCAGAAGTGATCTCAGAGCCGAGATACTGAACGAAAACGTTCTCGCTTACAGCAGTCTTCTTAGCAGCTGTCTTCTTCTCAGCAGTCTTAGCAGCGGGCTTCTTAGCAGCTGTCTTCTTAGCAGCAGCCTTCTTAGCGGGTGCCTTTTTCTCCTCTGCGGTTGCAGTAGCCTTTACTTCTGTTGCTGTCTCAGCAGCATTTACATCCTTTTTAATAGCAGCCATGGTTAAAATACCTCCGTTGGATTACTTGTTTACAGCGTTCTTGAGAGCCTGACCAGCCTTGAAAGCGGGAGCCTTAGAAGCGGGAGCAGTCATCATCTTCTTAGTCTGGGGATTGATAACCTGCTTTTCCTTTCTGTCGCGGACCTCGAAAGTACCGAAACCAACGATAGAAACCTTTTCGCCGCTTGCAAGAGCGTCTGTGATAGCAGAAACAACTGCGTTTACAGCAGCCTCAGCGTTCTTCTTAGTGAAGTCAGTTTTCTCAGCAACAACACTGATAAGTTCAGTCTTTGTCATATTTGTATCCTCCATATTTTTAAATTTTATACTTGCATTATATACCCTTTAACTGCATTTGTCAAGGAATTTGGGGAAAAATGACATTTCGACCGATTCTACGGCATTATCGCACCCGTTTTTATAGAAATCGACCATAGTATTTGGCTATTTTCCGTTACTTTGTTTCACGGCTGTTTCACACTGTTAACAGCTTATTCGGCGATAAGCTCTCCGCCGTACTCGTCAACAGTGATAGTATCGCCGGCAGAAACATTGCTGCCGATTATCTTTTTAGCGATAAGAGTCTCTACCTTGCGCTG
>DEDQ01000051.1:6749-10215 GCA_002350065.1 Ruminococcus flavefaciens | reverse complement strand
AGCGGCTTATAGAAGATTATCTCGTCGAGACGGTTGAGGAACTCGGGACGGAACTGCTGTTTCAGCAGAGCTTCTACCTGTCCCCTTGCCTCATCGGTTATCTCGCCGTCCGAGCCGATACCCTCGAGGATAAACGGACTTCCGAGGTTAGAGGTAAGGATAATGATAGTATTCTTGAAATCGACCGTTCTGCCCTGGGAATCGGTTATGCGTCCGTCGTCGAGGACTTGCAGGAGGATATTGAACACATCGGGGTGAGCCTTTTCTATCTCGTCGAAGAGGATAACGGAGTAGGGCTTGCGGCGAACAGCCTCAGTAAGCTGACCGCCCTCGTCGTATCCGACATATCCGGGAGGCGCTCCGATGAGACGGCTGACGCTGAATTTCTCCATGTATTCGCTCATGTCGATACGTATCATATTGCGCTCATCGTCGAATAGTATCTCTGACAGCGCCTTTGCGAGCTCGGTCTTGCCGACGCCCGTAGGACCGAGGAAGAGGAACGAACCGATAGGACGGTCGGGAGCCTGAATACCTGCACGCGAACGCAGTATAGCCTCGCTGACCTTGGTAACAGCCTCGTCCTGACCGATGACCCTCTTGTGGAGGAGCTCATCGAGCTTGAGGACCTTCTCCTTCTCGCCCTCCATGAGCTTGGCAACGGGGATACCGGTCCAGCGGCAGACGATTTTAGCGATTTCGTCCTCAGTAACTCTGTCACGGAGAAGTCGCTCGCCCTTGAGGTCCTGTTCAGCCTGACGCTCGCTTTCCTCGAGCTGCTTTTTAAGAGCCGGCATTCTGCCGTATTCGAGCTCAGCCGCCTTGTTGAAGTCGTACTCGCGCTTAGCCTTTTCTATTTCGCCGCCGATTTTTTCTATCTCCTCGCGGAGCTTCTGAACGGACGAAATATCGTTCTTTTCGTTCTCCCACTTTGCTTTCATCGCATTGAACTTTTCTCTCAGCTCAGAGAGCTCCTTCTGTATCTCACCGAGGTGCTCCTGCGAGATGCTGTCGCTTTCCTTTTTGAGGGCAGTTTCCTCTATCTGGAGCTGTATCATCTTGCGGTTGATCTCATCGAGCTCAGTTGGCATGGAGTCCATTTCCGTGCGGATAGTAGCGCACGCCTCGTCGATGAGGTCGATAGCCTTGTCGGGGAGGAAGCGGTCGGTGATGTATCTGTTGGAGAGCACTGCCGCGGAGATGAGTGCGTTATCGCTTATTTTAACGCCGTGGAAGACCTCGTAACGCTCTTTGAGACCACGGAGGATAGATATAGTATCCTCAACGGTCGGCTCGTCGACCATAACGGGCTGGAAACGGCGCTCGAGAGCGGGGTCTTTCTCGATATACTGGCGGTACTCGTNNGTCGCGCCGATGCAGTGGAGCTCGCCTCGTGCAAGCATAGGCTTGAGGAGGTTGCCGGCGTCCATAGCGCCGTCGGACTTGCCCGCTCCGACAATAGTATGGAGTTCGTCGATGAAGAGGAGTATCTGACCGTTGCTGTTTTTTATCTCGTTGAGAACGGCTTTGAGGCGCTCCTCGAACTCGCCGCGGTATTTTGCACCTGCTACGAGAGCGCCCATATCGAGCGAAAAGACCTTGCGGTCCTTTAAGCTGTCGGGGACATCTCCTGCGACGATACGCAGAGCAAGACCCTCCGCGATAGCAGTCTTGCCGACGCCGGGCTCACCGATGAGGACGGGGTTATTCTTGGTCTTGCGTGAGAGGATACGGATAACGTTGCGGATCTCGCTGTCACGTCCGATAACGGGGTCGAGCTTGTTTCTGCGCGCGAGACCGACAAGCTCCTGACCGTACTTGGTGAGGACGTCATACGTATCTTCGGGGTTTTCGTTGGTAACACGGGTATTTCCGCGGACCTCCATAAGAGCGCTGAGGAAGCGGTCGCGGCTGATGCTGAACTGTTTCACAAGAGCCGAAACGTCCCTGTCCTTGGAGTCTATGAGCGCGAGCATGATATGCTCGACCGAGACAAACTCGTCTTTCATATTTTCGGCTATGCCCTCAGCAGTAGTGAGGATACGGTCGCACTCGGCTGAAATGCCGATATTGGAGCTTCTGCCGCTTCCGGTTACTTTTGGGAGCATATTTATTTTCTTATCGGTCTCGGAATCGAAGATATCGGGGTCGATATTCATTTTTTTAAGGAGCTGAGGGATAAGTCCGTTCTCCTGTTTAACAAGACCCGCAAGAAGATGAACCGCTTCGATAACGCTGTTAGACTGCATAACAGCGATACTCTGAGCCTTTCTTACTGCGTCGATAGATCTCTGTGTATATTTTTCTGCATTCATAACTTTCTCCTTTCACGTTGCCGTTCGTGCCTCGCTTTGTACAAAAGATATACTCTAATTTCATTCGCTGGCACATATGAGTATGGTTACCGGAAATCTTCTGTATGGAACGGCGTCCTCGACGTCCCACACTGTTCAACTCTAAATTCTGTACAGGCTCAGGGTCTGTGCAGTTCGTTCCTCCAGCTCGGGAGCGACCGCTCCGAATCCGGACGGATCCGCGAAAAACGCCTTAACAGCGCGGTCGAGAGCCCTTATATACTCACCGATAGCGCTTCCATCGTCCTCGACAATGATATCCGCCGGCTTATACAGTCTGCGCGAATACCTGCCGGAGCTCAGCTCGCAAGCAGGACAAGCCCTGCCCATCTGCGCATACCTCCCCTTCTCGGACTTTATCCAGTAGAGGAAAAAGCTGTTGAAAAGGTCGATAAGCCGTTCGCTTCGAGTCCTTATCCCGACCCTCAGAGTGCCTATATACTCGTCGGGAACGCGTTCAAGCTCGAGCTTGTAGCTGATAGTCGGACGGTATTTGTACTCGAGAACGCTCTTCACGACCAGCAGCATCGCCGACCTCTGACGCTCGACCTGCACAATATCGCCGAGAATAGCCTCCATGGAATCGGATATCTCCTCCATGCGCATTTCCGGAGTATCGCACTCAAGCGTTTCCGCAAGTATCCGGTTTATCATTGCAGAGCGGCTCATGCCGCACTTATACGCTGCCTCGTCGACTGCCCTGATGACATTTTCCGACAGTGCGAGACTGTAGATGCTCTTTTTCAACCTGCTCGCCTCCTTTGAAAATATTGTAGCATGAGATTAATAACTTGTCAAGCAAATTATTAATTTTTCACACAAATTTCACAATGCAAAAAAATGCACCTCTTGCGAGGTGCGATGCGGTCCGAACGATTTCTCGTCTTAGCACTGTGGACCGTGCCATAGATAAAAAGTTAAAATAAGTTATTGAGAATAGAAAACATGAAAAAATTACAAATGAAAGGGATTAGTTTTTTAAAAAAACATAATCAGTTTCTATGGCGAGCAGTTGAATTAATATCCAGTATCAAGCACATGAGAGGGGAGGGTACTTGATACTGAATACTAATTTTCTTCAAATGCTGTATTTATTATATTGCAAAACCCTC
>DEDQ01000051.1:5048-6654 GCA_002350065.1 Ruminococcus flavefaciens | reverse complement strand
AAGTTAATACAATTCCTTGTTCATAAACGGTTTACAGATAATGCACAGGTTATTTCAAAAATGCGCAAAAATGCCGCCGTGAAAACTCACGGCGGCTTATAGTTAATTCAGTGAAATATCTATCACATTCTTCGTTTCAGAAAGCTTTTTCCTGCCGACCTGCTTATCGTTCAGCGATACGCAGACCTCAGTGCCGTTTTTCAGCTCCGGAGTCATCATAAGCACGCAGCGGAACTTGTTCTTGGTGTCGAGGAATTCGTCCTGCTCGGTTCCGTCTATATAAAATCTCAGCCTGCACGGGTCCGTGAAATCGCTCGCGAGCGCAAATACAGCATACGGATTCGACGACTTTGCAGGCGCCGTCACCTTGTTTCCGGCTGCATAGACGTATCCGCCGGTATAATTCAGGGCTGTTCCCGCGTATATCGAGCTCTTTTCCTCCTTGGTGCCGCCCGAAATGAGCAGTGTACCGCCGCTTATGTTGACTGTGCCTTTCGACTTTATGCCGTTGGTACCGCCGTTTACAGTCAGCTTTCCGCCGCTGACTGTGATGTCGTCGTGAGCGAATATGCCCGATTTTACGGAGGTTATCTCGTATGTACCACCCTCGATTATGACATCGTCATCGCTCGCGATGCCATGGGCGTTGCCGGCATTTATTTCAAGCTTACCGCTGCCCTTTATCCTCAGCGTGTCGTTCGAGAATATTACTCCGTCGTTTATTTTGTCCTTGTTCGTGTCTCTGAGCTTGTTCGTGCTGCCGTCAGCAAGCTCGACGATGCACTTTTTAGCCTCGTTTATGAAGAGAGCGGGTCCGCCCGAACAGGTAAGGTCTACGCCGTCGAGGACTATCTTTACCTTTTCTTCGGTCGCTGTGTCTACGCATATCTGTCCCTCCGAGCTCGAACCCGTGATGCGGTAGGTCCCGCCGGCAGTTATGGTAACTACAGAGCCGCTTGTCTTCACGTTGTTTCCGCTTACGCTCGGTTTGCTGCTGAACTTTATCTCGGCGTCGTAGGACGTCTCCTCCTCAGCAGGGTCGTCCGCGGAATTGCTGTTTCCGCCGCCTGACGATGAACCGCCCGAACTGCCTCCTGAGCTTCCGCCCGATGATGAGCCGCCTGAGCCCTCTCCTGAGCTTTCCCCTGACGATGAACCGCCTGAGCCGCTCTCCCCTCCTGAGCTTCCGCCTGACGTTGTCTTGCTTCCTCCCGCTGTACCGCCGGAGCTCTTGGCTGTAGCTGTGCCGGAGCTTTTGCTCTCGCCTGATGAAGCTGTCGTCTTGCTGTCAGACTTCTTGCTGTCCTTTCCGGAAGCTGTGGTCTTTGCCGTATTTTCCGTGTCAATGCTGTCGGGAGCGGCTTCGTCAGTCTCGCTGGAGACCGATGTGTCTCCGGAGGTGTCGATAGCCTCCTCGTCGGTTCCGCATGATGCCGCGGGTATCATCATCGTCATTGCCGCTAATAGCGCGAGTATTTTCCTGTTGTTCATTTCAGTTCTCCTTTCGGGGAATGATCCTTCGCTTTTATTATATAATAAAATGCGCCGATTGTCAAAGTAATTATTTCATACCGTGCAGAAGTGTATAGGCAATACCGCACAAAGA
>DEDQ01000051.1:0-4814 GCA_002350065.1 Ruminococcus flavefaciens | reverse complement strand
ATCTTGTCGTCGTACTTGAAGAATACAAGGTTTATCGTCATGTTGCCGTTGAGGGCGCGGAGCTCGTCGATGAATTTCTTCTGGTCCATGTCCTCGTTGACGTCAACTGCATAGATGAGCTCGAAAAGTGTTCCGAAGTTCGTGGTCTTTACTCTTCTGAGCTTGTGGAAGTTAGTGTACTTGTTGAGCACCGGATCGAAAACTCCCTGATAATCGAGATTCTCGGGGATCGTTATCTTCAGCGTCATGTGGCGTGAATTTGTAACGCCGTAACGTAACTCGGAAAGGGCAAACATTACTGCTCCCATTACGAGGAAGAATACAAGCGCGAATCCGATATAGCCGATTCCGCACGCAACGCCTGTTGCCATTGCGTAGAAGATGTACGCTATATCCTTCGGGTCGCCCGCGACGCTTCGGAAGCGGACAAGCGTGAATGCTCCGGCGAGCGTGAGCGCTCCGGCTGTGGAATTGATGAGCACGAGAAGAAGTGCGATTATCGCAGGTATCATGATTATCGTCATTACGTAGCTCTGCGAATAGCCTTCCTTGCGGTGAGTGATGATGTAGATGAGGCTGATGAGGAATCCGAGTACGAGTGCGGCTCCGACACAGAGGAAAAACTGTCCTGCCCCTACCCCCGACACTCCTGACGAGCTGTCCGTGAAGATGCTCGAGGCATCTTCGCTCGCCTTAGATAATACATTTCCGAATAAACTTACTGCTGATACCATTTCATACGCTCCTGTTCATAAAAATGCTGTGGTTGACCATAGATATACCTGAGATGTATATGCGGCTGTTCTGGGCTACCTCTTCCTTGATGTGGTTCATGTATGCCTTGCCGTATTTAGAAAAACTCGTTTTGTATATCTGGAGCTCTGAAAGCTTGTTTATGAGCCATTCGGGCATCGAATCGGATACCTTTACTTCCATAAGGCGCTGGTCTTCGCGGATTATCTGGTTGCCGTAGCTCTCGAAATCAAGTCCGAGGTCGTATCTGCGGTCGGTTATCTTCCTGTCGAAGGTAAGACGGAAATCGCTGTTATCCTTGCCGAAGAATGCCTCGCGCTGATAGCTGATGTACTGCTTGGGCGATACCGGATAATGGTCGAGGAAAGCGTCTATCTCGTTGAACACCTGAGTCGTTATGTACTTTTTTGACTCGGGCTTTGTGCGGTTTGCGAGATATTCGCTGCTCTCGGCAAGTGTCATCGATACTCTTCTCTTGGTCACGATGCCGCCTATCTTCTTCTTTATCTCGAGGAATACAAGAGAATCAGGCGATGCCGGCGAGTAGTAGCTGCGGAGTCTTATCTTTTCCTTGTAGTAAGGCTTTGCAAGTGACTCGCGGATAAGGAAATCGTCGGGTGTATCGTAGTAGATGTTGTATATTCCATACTCTTTGCCGCCTACGCAAAACTTGTCGGGTTCCATATACTTGTGTATCTCCTCCATGAGACTCTCATACTGCTTCATGTCAAGGAGGAATTTTATTTCTTTTCTTGCAAAAGTATTGATTGCCATAACATCGCGACTGCGTCAAAGGCTTTGAGAGGGGGTATCCCTGCCGCGCCGCTTTCAACTCCTTTCGTGTTTTTCTGATGTTATTATAATATTCGTGTCTTAAAATAATCTTAAAGTTTTCTTTATAATCAGGAATGTATCTGAATGTCCTGTGAAAATTATGTGTTAATATCAGCCGCCCGGTCTGCCGGCTTTGGAAATGATGAGCTTTCTCATGTTTACAAGGTCAAAGGCGTCGAGCGCTCCGTCTTTGTTGAGGTCATAGGAGGCGAGACGTCCTGCATGAGTTTCAGCAACAGCTTTATCGCCTAAAAGATACCGGCTGAATGCTACAAGGTCGGATACGATGATGTCCGTTTCTTCGGGAATGACTGATGTGGTCGTCGTGGAGGTCTCCGGAGCCGTTGAGGCAGACGTTGTAGTTACCGGAGCAGGCACCTGCGGAGTTTCGCCCTGCAAATACTTATCAAGGATATCCGCCCAGTAGGCTCCCATTGCCTTATAGCCCTCGTTATTCGGGTGTACGCCGTCGAAGAGCTGAGTTTTCACGTCGGTCACCACTTCGTCTATCCTTGCATAATGCAGCCTTGACGCGGTGGAGCTCATAGCATCGTTTATCGCTCTTTTATTAATAAGAGCAACAAGGTCTGCGTTGTATATCTTCCATGTGCGCTCTATGCTTGCGAGAGCCTCCTCGTCGCTGTACCGGGTCTGCCAGTCGGCGGAGTGGCGGTAATTGCCGAACCAGTCGTATACCTCCGGACGGTTGGGGTCGAGCTCCGGTATAGTTGTTACGAATATCGCCGTAGTCTCAGGTGTGTTGTCGAGAATGTAGTCGATAAGAGTTTCCAGGTCTTTCAGATTCTCGTCCATATCGTGGTTGTCGATGATGTTGTTCGTGCCTATCTGTAAGGTCACGATATCCGGCTTTGTCTCAGCGAGGCAGTTGGTCTCTTTCAGAGTTTCGAGTATGCCGTTTCTGCCGGGATAAGCCGATATCGCGTATCCGCTGTAGCCGGTGTTGCCGTTGTCGAACTCAAAGCTCTCGCCTGTTGATTCGTCGGTGTAGGTCGGTGTGTAGCCCTCGCCTTTTGCGCCTACCATATCTATATCGTAGCCTTTTTCTGTCAGCCCGTGGTAGATGAACTTGCGGTAAGAGCCTTCGTACTGCGGCACATATCCGTCTGTGATGGAGTCGCCTATGCACATTATTTTTACTTTCTTTTGTGTCTCTTTTGCCGTATCATCGGCAAATGCCGGATACGGCACTGTACCCGCTGCCAATGCAAGAGCGGATACTGCGGAAATTATTTTTTTCATGTTTTCACCTCATACGCGTACGTGACATTTTCTTTCTCTGTCATGAATTATGATATCACAACGTCTAAAAAAAGTCAATCCAAACAGCCAGTTTTATGCAAAACTTAGCAAAAAAGCGTCTCCCATAAGGGAGACGCCGCAATTTTTGGTTATTATCACTTTCCAGTTTTGGTTACCTGAGCATATAAGCACTTCAGGGGATCGCCCGGTGATGATGCTCCGTCGCCTATCCATATCTCTATGGTGTCGGGATTGTCTTTTCTGTAGCAGACGTACCAGCGGTTGAACTTCTTGTTCTTGACATCTGATCTCATCTTTATCTTGTTCTTGATGCTGGAATCATTTCCCTTGTAGCCAAGCTCCTTATTGACAGCATCGCTGAAATCCTTGACGCCGTTATCGGCAGGAGTCCAGATGTTTCCTTTTCCGTCAGTGCCTGCGCCGCCGTCAAGATATGCAGCAACAACGAGGTCATATGACTGTCCGGAAAGATCGTCCTTTTTGGATACCGCCGCAGAAACATTGCTTCCGTCTGTGTAGAATGAATCGCTGATAGCCTCATCGCTGACGAGAAGATTCATGACCGTGGTATGGATGGTCTTTGCAGCAGATACATCAGCTGCGCGCTTCGACTTCTTCACGTATCCAAGCATGGTGGGCACAAGTATCGCAGCAAGTACGCCGATGATAGCGATAACTACTATAAGCTCGATAAGCGTGAAGCCTTTGAGTTTTCTTTTGATCATAACAACACCCCCAATGTCAGTCAAATCATTTTCCTAAGCCTGTGAAAATACATTTTGTATTAACTTTATTATAACACTTCGATTCAGATTTGTCAATAGTTTGTGAATATATCGTTGATAAATTATTAATACGGGTATATAGTTGGACTATCAAACGATATACGCTCTATCAACCGTTTATACAAAGAGTATATATCGTCCGGATTTATCCATATCTTAAACAAAGATCGCATAAAAGATTATTTTTCCGCGCCCTATTGCCTTTTTCTGCATTATATGTTATAATATACAGGCATAAACTATTATTATGAATCTGTATCAACATATTGGAGTGATAATATGAAGCTGGAGCCCTTCCTTATCGACGCATTGGCTAAAACCGCCAACAACGCAGTCAACAAGGCTATCGACAGCCACGAACGTAACCTCGACAGACAAAAGGAGCTTGCTCTCGAACAGGAGCAGACTAAGCGCGCTATGCTCCAGGAAGAAGACAAGATCCGCAAAGCTGCCGCTGAATTGCAGAAAAAACGTCAGGCAAATCCCATTAATACAAAATGCTCGGGCTGTACCGCTGACATGACTATCGACAGAAAAAAAGGTCTCGTTATCTGTCCCTACTGCGGTCACACTGAGCCTCTCGACGCTGTACACCACTACGACCCCATGCTCGACGGCAATCCCGAGGAGTTTCTCCACAATATGAAGAATGAGCTCGGTATCAAGTCGAAAGAGGTCAACGACAAGGCTCATATGTCCGTGCCCAATAACAAAATGACAGCTTCAAGCCGTCTGAGAAAGGCGACTCCTTCCGATATCGAGGCTCTTGATAATCAGGCAGACCCTGCTCCTATTATCAATAAGGTCACCTCCGCAGTCAGTTCAGCTGCGAAATCTGTTGACACCAAGCCCCTCGGAAAAGCCGCCGAGCAGTACGCCAAAAACAAAGTGAGCGGCTACATACTCCCCGTTATCTCACTCGTCTGCGGTATCATCGCTATGATTTCCTGCGGAATCTTCATAATCCCCGAGATAATCGGACTCGTTACAGGTCTCATACCTATGCTCAGCGTTAAATCAAAGAATTACAAGTTCAGCCGCGTAATCGCCTCAGTCGGATTCCTGATGAGCCTTTCCGCGACCGGGATCATCATTTTCTCGATATTTATACTGAAAAAATAATCAAAGCCCCATGACAAATCGTCATGGGGCTTTTCGTAT
>DEDQ01000057.1:12734-20652 GCA_002350065.1 Ruminococcus flavefaciens | reverse complement strand
ACTCCGAGGTCAAAAAGGAGCTTACCTCGCTGGCGGTGCAGATGGGCTCGCCGACATATAACGATGCCCGCGTTTTCGGGCTTTATATGGAGAGCTACGGCATATACAAATACCGCGACTATGCCGATACAAGAGTGAAGGAGCTCCGGCTCGGACGCGGAGAATACTGTGTTGTCGCAACGAATAATGCTGGATTTTTCCATATGTTCCCGGTGATAGACGGCGTGATATACGACCGCCGCAACGACAGTCTGGAGCTGTTTGTACTATCGGTCTACAAGAAACAGTAACAAAAAAGCTTGGAGCGTAAAGCTCCAAGCTTTTTTTGGTATTATCAGTCTCCGCCTGAGAGGACCTGAGCGACGAGGTCTGTGAGAACTGTCAGCATAGCCCATTTATCGGGACCATCATAATCGTTGCCCTCAGACTCGTCCATGTTGTGGGCTTCATCAATAGCAGTTGTAACAACGTCGTACAGGGCCGAGAAAGCGTCTGTGCCGTTGCCGAGAGCATCTGAGAATCCCTTCAGGAAGTCGTGGCCGAAGTGGTTTGTGAATGTGTTCGGGAGGAATTCTGCAAGTCCGCCGGCAACCTGAGCGATACTGCTGAGTATCATAGTTGATGCAGTAACTATAGTGTTCAGGAGGTTTTTGAGCGTGAAATCAATGTATTCGTTCATGACCTCTTCAGTTTCGCCCTCTTCGGCATACTTGAAGATGTAATCATAGTTGTCGTATCTCATTGTCATCGCGCCGCCGAGTGCAGTTGCTGCATTTATCATTGAATTAGCACCCTGTGCGACCTTCATGCCGTCATAGCTCATTTCTCCTGCGATGAAGGTATTGTAGCCCTGTACCATGCTTATCTCAGCAAATACGAAATTGAGGCTTGCAAGTTTGTTGTTAAGATTGAACAGACCTTCAAAATCCATAGAAGAGCCGCCGGCTGTTCCGCCTGATATCATATACGATGCGGAACCTGTTGACATGTCTATCGCTGTGTATGCGGTACCTGTCCAGTCGCCGATAGTGAGCGTCTCAGGCACCAGCTCGACCATGAGCCCGCGGTTTACGAAGTTCATTACCTCTTCCTTTACGTCCTTGGTAACGTTGCAGCTTTCGAGCTTCTTGTCGGCATTATCCTTGGTGATATAAACAGGAGAGATGCCCTGCTTTGCGGCAATGCTGGTAACGCTTACAGTTGAGATGCAGGTCTCCTCGGGGTCGATGAGCTGCTCCCAGAGATAACCCTCGTAGTAGGATTCAAGGGTTCCGAGACCGAGTATAAACTCGTTTTCCTTGCGCTTGTCGCCGTCGAGACTGATAGTGAGTGCGCTGTTGTATGCAACGTCGATATAGAACGAGCCGTAATCAAGGTTCCTTACCATGCCGAATGAAGCGCTCTTGGCGAATCTGTAGCCGGTAATTGCAACTCCGAGACGTCTTGTCTTGTCGATGTTTGAGATAGTGCTGTATGCGGCGCTCTGAGCGTCACAGAGTGAGAAGTAGTATTTTCCGGCAAAGCTGAGGAATGCTCCTAGCTCTTCGGGAGTACACATATTCTTAGGACTGTAATTGGCTTCAGCATTTTTCATGTTGTTTCTGCAAGCCATAATGTCGTCGTTTGTTATCGACTGGAGGTCAAGGTTAAGGGAATACATAGAGCCGCTCATGATATTGTCAACGAGGATATTCGTACTTCCGCCGGTGGATATCCTTACGAACATCTGGTGGTCGGTTCCGAGCTGAGTCTCGAAAAGCCAGCTTATGTCGGAATCGGTTATCTTGTACTTGTCGCTGCCGATAGTAACTACGGGCTTGACGTTTACGAGGTATGCGGGGACTTCTGTGAGGTTGTCGTAGCGGTCCATAACGCTTGCGTCCTCGGAGTGTGCAGGCTCGTATGAAATCGTCACGGGCTTGCCGTAGAGCTGTGAAACAGGCTTTGTAACGATAGTTTCGCCGTCGATGCCGATAGAGATCTTGTCCTTGTCGCTGTCTCTCATGACGGAGTAGCGGCTGTCAACGCCCACAAGAATGTAGGGGAGCGAGGACGGGATATACTTGTCTTCAGTTTTTACGATGCTTCTGAAATAGCAGGGGATATCAGCCGACTTGTCAAATGCGGGAGCTTCAGCTTCGCTGTTAGCCTCGTAGTATTTCTGAGTGTTGCCGATGATATCGAGCATATCGCTGTTGTAAGAGGCTGAGAAGGTTGTAACCTTGCTGTCAAGAGCCTTGAAGCTGGGGTCGAGCTGTACCCATACGCCCTCACCGGACTTGTTTCCGGCTCCGCGGTAGTCGGTGTAGGGGATATAAGCCTCGACCCATGTACGGGTCATCATATAGCCGATAACAGTGCCGTTGTCGAGAATGCGCTTGGCATTTCTGAAACCGCCGGCGATGATACGTCCTGCGGCTGTTTCGTCAGTAGCTCCGGTTATCTCGAGAGCCTGCTGAGGAGTTATGCGTGAGGTACCTGTAACGTATCTTGCGGGTATGCCCTTTGCACGTAAGAGAGCGATGAGGAGGGAAGCCTGGTCGAGGTCGTTTCCGCCCTGCTGAGCGAGAGTGATGAGAGCTTCCTTCTTCGAGCCCCAGTAAGGCTCGTACTTGATGTTGTTCTTAACGTAGAGATAGATGCTGTTTGCGTCGTCGAAGCTGTCAGCTATGAGCTGAATGGGCTCGGGAAACTCTGAGCCGCCCTCGTATCTGAGGTCGCTGTCACTCGGAGCGGGGGAGTTTATATCAGCGCTCTTGGTGATATGGTCGTCCTCAACAGAGCCGAGCTCCTTTGAGACCTCCTCTATATTCGGAGTTGCGTCGGAGTAGTGATGCTCTTTTGATTCGATGATGTTGTCGCTGATGATGCCGAGGTTTTTCTCAGTGTCGATGCCGTTTCTGAGCTCCTCTACAGCCTTTGAGGTCTCGGCGTATTTGATGTTGAGTTCGTTCTCGTACTTTTCCTGACGAGCCTTTATCTCATCGCTTGCCCATTCGTCGATGTCGATGCCGTATGCAGCGACTTCCCTCTTAGCGGCGTCCATTTCAGCCACGATAGTATCGCAGACGGAGTTTATCTCCTTCTGGTTGTTTTCCTCGCAGGCGTATGTAAGACGCTCGATAACGGGAGCAGTCTGTTCAGCGGCAACTATCTCCGCGTGGACGGCTTTTTTCGTCACGGGCTTTGTGTCGGCAGGCTCCTGACCCTTGTATATAGCGGAAAGATACGGACCCATTGCCGAGCATAAGAAGACTGCCGAAGTGATAAAAGCTATCCTTTTCAGTCTGTTATTCACTTTCACTGCCTCCTTTTCTTCTTAATACGACAAGTCCTGCAATGCTGAAGATGCTTATTGCCCACATATATGCAGGAATGCCGTTGTCGCCTGTTTTGGGCGAATCAGTCTTTGCAGATGTCGTTTTTGTTGTTGAAGTAGAAGATGAGGCTGTTGTAGTAGTTGTTGCTGCATCTGTTGAAGCGGGCTGTGTGGGCTCTGTTGTCGGTGCAGGCGCAGCGCCGTGCTCGAATCCGGCAAAGTCGAGGTCGTTTTCAGTGCCCTTGTAGGAAGCGCTGAGAACGGCTGAATACTTGCCCTCATAGTCGGGGTCAACGTCGAATGCAGTTTTTCCGGTGAAGTTTTCGCCGGCTTTGATGTTTACAGTATCTGTGTAGGTGTGGATAAGCTCAGATGTGTCAGCCTTGTACACTCTTACTGTAACGAGTACGTCCTCGGCGTTCTGTGTTCCGGAATTGAGAACAGTGAAGTCTGCGGAAGCCTTGTCGCCGGAGGGAGAAAGTGTGAGGTCGCCGGTGAATACGGGAGCTGTTTCAACTGTGAAATCAGCAGTATCCGAGGATACCTCGAGGTCGTCCTGCATAACAGTGGCAACAACGTGATAGCTGCCGCCAGCGAGCTCGCCGGGAGCGATAGCGTCGGAGTGCTCGGTTGAGCCCGAGGGGACTATTCCGCCGATAACGCGGTCGAATGCAGCGGCTGCCTTGTTTGTCTTATCGTAAACTCTGATGCTGAGAACGAGGTCGTTTTCAGTCATGCCCTTGCTGTTGTTGCTTACGGTGCCGAGGAGGTTTATCGGCTCTTTAACCGAGTAGCTCTTCTTGTCGCTACTTATGAAGTTGCTTATGCTCTTTTCATTTGCTATCTTGAAGCCCGACTCAGCCGTTGCGATTACCTCGTCGTCCTTTGTCCAGCTTATGACAGCCTTGTATCTGCCGTCAGTCTCAGCGGGAATGCTCCATTCAGCATTGCTCTCGAGAGTCTCATTTGCTGCGAGCACCTGGTCCTTTACATTTGAGAGCTCGGTCTTCTTGTTGCCGAATTCGTCGAATACAGCGATAGACATATCTGCCTTCCTTCCGAACGGAGCTGAGATAGTATCCGCATTTATTGCAACTTTGTCGCCGTAAGCGTAGAGTTTCTTATCGGTGTCGATGTTGGTCTTGAGTTCAGTTTCAGCAAAGGGGACTATGTATTCCTCGCTGATGTTGTTAGCCTTATCGACTGCGAAAACGTGAATGAACTGCTGCTCGGACATATCCTTGGGAACAGCCTCGAGAACAGCCTTGCCCTGCGCATCAGCAGGAACGATGCCGAGAATGTTCTCGCCGTTTTCATCGTGCTCGATGAGCTCGGGAGCGGGCTCGGAGCTTGGTGACACCTTCACAACAAAGCCTGCAAGTCCTGCAAGAGCAGTGTGCTTCCTTACGTTGGAGAGTACCTTTTCATCGCTTCCGCTTGCGGGATTAGCGCTGATGTAGTATTCGTACTCGGTGGGGTTATCCTTTGAGCTGACGTTGAGAACTGCCTTGCCTGCGTTGTTTTTTACAGATGAAACAGCGGGCTTGTCAGGAGCGTCGATGTCATAGAATGAAGCGTCCTTTGCGGTGGTCTGCTGTGATATCTGGTAGAGGTAGAACATCGTGTTTGCGAGAATCTTTCTCTCGTCGTCGGTAGCCTGACCGTTGCTGTGACCGGTCTGAATCATGCCGACGTTGTTGTTGGTCGCAAGATAGAAGTTGTCAAGACCGCCTGTTGCGGGGTCTGCGCGCTTTTCAGCATTGAGTGTTATCCATTCGATAGCTCCGTTGAGGAACTGACCTGTAGCGTGAGTATAGGGAACGGTGAGGTTTCCTCTTATCTCCCACGGGTAGTTTGTGAGAGTTCCGAGCTTTACGACGGAAGCGGAGGAGGTCATATGCCATACCTCGGGATTAGGTGTTACAGCAGTAAGACCGGCTCTTTCTGCGAGCTCGTTGAACTTTACATGGTGGAGACTCCAGCCCGAACCGCCGCAGATAGTATCGTGTCCGAAGAGAGCGCCTCTTCCGCTGTCGATGAAGTCAGCTGTTACCTTGAGTGAGTCGTCGTTGAGGTCGTAGCTGCTGTTGCAGTCGGAAGAGCCGAAGAATATAACGTCATACTTCCAGCTTCCGTCCTCATTGATAAGGCATGATTTCGGGTCAGAGTTGAAGCTCTGGATATGAACTGAGTCGATGTCGAAAATGCCCTTTCCGGCGGGAGTTTCTGTTTCGCTTATGGTAGATGTCATCCAGTCGGCGAGATAGGGAGATGCAGGGTAGATGTTGAGAACGCGGATATGCTCCTCCTCGTTCCAGATAGAACGCGGCTCCCATTTCTGACCGTTTGTCTTTCTGTAGAGCTGATAGCTGTAGGACTCATCGGAATTGCTGATATCGTTCCATGAGAGATCTATCATGCTGCTCTTTTCCGGATTCACGGAGCTGTTGAGGATAAGGTCCTGAACAGGCTTGTCGATTACTCTGAGAGTGTTCTTGCCTTCCTTGATTACGTTGCCCTCGGCGTCGAGGAGCTTAGCGTTAACTGTGTATTCGCCGGTATCCTTTACAGTGAACGAGAGCTTGTCGCCGCTGTTGTATACGGGATATTTTGCAACTCCGTTGACATCAGAAACAACGCCCTTTTCGAGGGAAACGTCGAAGGAAGTTTCAGTTATGAGCTCGTCCTTTTTGTAAACGTTCATCTCGATAGAGCCGTTCCACGGACCGTTGGAGAAGTAGTTGATATCCGCGCCGGCAGTGATATCGGTCTCATTTCCGGCATAAACGCAGTAGTCACTAAGCACGGGACCGAACCATGTGACCTCGAAAGTGGTCTCCTCTTCCTCGGACTGCTTCTCCTCGATAACGGGAGGGTCGATGACTTCAAAGCGAGCATTTCTGGTTATTATTTCTTTGTCGCCGTCGATGCAGGAAACGGTAATGTTATATATTCCTGCGGAAGAAGCCTCGGGGTCTAATTTTACAGGAGTATTCATGATTGAAGTGCTCTCGGGAGTGAGAACAACATCTTCTGTCTTTGAATCGATGAGCTTGCCGTCCTTTTTGACAACGGTCTTCATCTGTACGGGGTACTCGACATTTGTAGCGTAGCGGAGGTCGTAGATAACTCCGACTTCTGTATCCTCGCCTGCAACAGCCGAATGCTTGTCAAACGAGAGTACAAGGTCGTTTATCTCGGTCTGATAATCGGGCTTTACTGCAGTTATGTCGATGTTTATCCTTATTGTTCCTTCAAGTTTGGTTCCGTTGTAGAGCTCGGCGATGAGGTAGACCTCAGAGCCGTCGGGCTCAGCGATAGTGAACTCGCTTGATTCAACCTTGACGAGTGTCTGGTCTGCGGGACAGTGAGCGGGAACAGTCTCCTCGTAAACGACGGCATCACCGCTGTGGAGCGAGAGCTTTACGTCGAGGTCAGCATCGTAATTGCCGGTATACGCGATAGTCGATTTTGCTGTTACAGTGTTTGACTTGTCGCTTGTTCCGACGGTCTTGCTGAGTGTTGTATTGAAATCCGTCACCTTTAACGTTGACTCGAGGTCGAGCTCCTTGAGAAGCCTTATCGCAACGGATGTAGTCTCGATATCGTCAGCGAAGCTTCCGTTCTTCTTCACAGCCTTGCTGAGCTCGTAAAGTACGTCAACATCATCGAAATCAGCATTGTCGAAACCGGTTTGTACAGCGTCGATAGCGAGGTATTTGTAAAGAGTGGTTTTCAGGTCTTTGTCCTCATAGCTGTCAGCGATTTCCTCAACATAATAATATGTAGGGGTGAAGAATGCGAGGGTATGATTCTGCGAGACGAAGTATCTTCCGCAGTTGTAAAGCATCATAGCAGTGAGTGTATCATCGCTGTCGCTGGCTTTTGAGTAGGAAACGCCGCCGTCGGAGTTATGGTTGACAAGGAAGTACATACACATCTGGTCAGCAGAAAGAGCCGATTCAGTGTAGAATCCGTTGTCGTTCATAGCCTCAAGAGCGAGAACTGTATCGAGGGCGTCGCTGTCGTATCCGGCGTGGAGACCGAATCCGCCGTCCTCATTCTGGCGTCCTCTGAGCTTTGTGAGGTAGTCCTTATTGAGTGAAGCCGCAGCGAGACGGGCAGTCATATCGTTGTTATCGAACGATATATTGTCCGCGACCCAGTCGATACTTGCCTTATAGACGTCTTTTCCGGCGGCTCTCAGACCAATGAGAGCTTCGGTGGTATCATTGATGAGGCGGCTGTCGCCGTAGCTTTTGTCGGCATTCTGCTGTGACGAAAGGTATGCAGCAGCTTTTTCGATGATGCTGTCGCGCAGTTCTTTCGCTTCGGCGACTGAAGTATCGTTAGCTTTGATCTTGACCATTGCAGCGGTATTCAGCACCAGCACAGAGCCGAGAAACAATGACATTGCTTTTTTCATTTTGCCGTGTTTGGTTTTTGAAAGGTTCAATGTTTCATCCTCCCGATTAAAGATTTCTGTATATATTAAATAGTACAGACAGATATAAAAGTGACATATAGACACTTATCACTATTTTATCACATAAAGTCAGAAATGTCAATATTTTGATTAAATAATACTATATGTATAAC
>DEDQ01000057.1:12122-12587 GCA_002350065.1 Ruminococcus flavefaciens | reverse complement strand
CCGCTCGGTTTTGGTGCCGATGGCGGGACTTGAACCCGCACTTTGTTGCCAAAAGTGGATTTTGAGTCCACCGTGTCTGCCATTCCACCACATCGGCGCGATGTACGGTAAATATTATACCATACAGCGTATGATTTGTCAAGCGTCGATATCGTAGAAACGCTTGAAATTCTCGGAGAGTATCATGCGGTTTTCCTCTTCGCTGAAGCCAAGAGCAAAGAAGTTTGCGATTTCGTCAGTATGGCTCCACATCGGGAAATCACAGCCCCAGAATGTATTTTCAACTCCGAACTTGCGTATGCGCTCAGCCGCCTTTTCCGGAGTCATGAATGGCAGCGAGCTGCTGATGTCGATAACAAGATTGGGAAATCCCGTGAGTATGCCCTCGGCGATGTCCCAGCACTGGTATCCGCCCATGTGAGCTGCCTGAACCTTGAGCTTGGGGAAGTTTTTGCAGATGTTTGC
>DEDQ01000057.1:8101-12039 GCA_002350065.1 Ruminococcus flavefaciens | reverse complement strand
ATTTTGAATGCCTCGGGAGAATCCGCGTTAAACAGCTGGAAATCGGGGTGAAGCTTTACGCCGTGGAGTCCGAGAGAGATTATCTGCTCGATGTCGCCTTCGAGGTCCTCAGAGAGGGCGTGAGTGGTTCCGAAGCCGTAGAAAGAGCGCTCCATAGCGCATTCCTCGGCGATGAAGGTGTTTATGTGTCGAGTCTGCTGAGGCGCGGTAGCTGTCGAGCATACGAGGTACTTGTCAACGCCTATTTTTCTGCCGCTTTTGAGAAGCTTCTCGGGGGTGCCGCAGCCTCTCATGGGGATATCGTAGAACCTGCCGATGTTCACGGTGGCATTTTCTGCTATTTTAGCGGGGAAAATGTGAGCGTGCGCGTCGATTATCTCATAATTCTCGTACTGTTTGTTATCCATTAAAAAAGCTCCTTTGAAGAAATTCCAGCTAATATTATACTCCAAACCGCGGGATTTGTCAAATATTGTAAACCTATAGTAACGGCTAAGCTGAGTCTATATGCAGAGCTGGAGCTTATAGTCTGGATTTGAAGTCACTGTAGCCGAAGCTACGCAGAGTCGTGAGGCTCCCGTCGTTTTTCAGCAGGAGTATATCCGGGAGCGGCATACCGTTGAAGGTATTGTTCTTGACCATGGTATAGATCGCCATGTCATCGAAAACGAGCCTGTCGCCGATGCTGAGGGGCTTGTCGAAGGAGTATACGCCTATCGAGTCGCCCGCGAGACAGGTCTGCGAGCCGAGACGGTATGCATAGGGCTTTTCGCCCTCCTTTCCGCTTTCACGGAGCGGCGGACGGTATGGCATTTCAAGCACGTCCGGCATATGACAGGCTGCGGAGGTATCAAGTATCGCAATTGGCATATCGTTCTCGGTGAGGTCGAGCACCTCCGTCACGAGACAGCCCGCGTTCAGTGCTATCGCTTCTCCGGGTTCGAGAAAGACCTCGAGTCCGTACCTTTCCTGAAGGTGCTTTATGCAGCGTTCAAGCCTCGGGATATCGTAGTCGCTGCGGGTGATATGGTGACCGCCGCCGAGGTTTATCCACTCCATTTTTTCGAGCACGCCGCCGAATTTCTCTTCGAGGGCGGCAAGAGTTGCTTCAAGGTCGTCGGAATCCTGCTCGCAGAGAGTATGCATATGCAGACCCGTAACGCCTTCAAGGTCGTCTGACCGGAAGTTTTTCAGCGTGATGCCGAGCCTTGAAACAGGGGAGCATGGGTCGTATATCTCGTGACCCTCCTGAGTGGAAAACTCGGGATTCACGCGAAGTCCGATCTTCTTTCCTGCTGAGAGGACTCTCTCTCGGTAGGTATCGAGCTGCGAGAACGAGTTGAAGATGATATGTCCGCAGTAGGAGACTATCTCATCGAATTCGCTGTCACGGTAGGCGGCGGAGAAAACATGGTTCTCAATGCCCATTTCCTCATAGCCGAGCCGAGCCTCGAAAAGTCCGCTGCAAGCTGTTCCGTCGAGGTACTGAGCGATGAGCGGGTAGAGGTGATAGCACGAGAAAGCCTTCTGCGCGAGGAGTATTTTTGCTCCTGTTCTCTCGCGGACGCCTTTGAGTATCTCTAAATTCCGTATCAGCGCACCCTCGTCCACTATGTAGCAGGGCGAAGGCACACTGTACTTTATTTCGTCAATTTTATTCATATTATCAGTCAACGAGTGTGGGGTCAAAGTCCTCTTCCCACGGGAGTCCCCACTTGTTGAGAGCCTCCATGAAGGGGTCGGGGTCGAACTCCTCGATATTGTAAACGCCTGGACCGCTCCATGTGCCGTTCATGATGAGCATAGCGCCGATCATTGCGGGAACTCCGGTAGTGTAGGAGATAGCCTGCGAGCCGACCTCCTTGTAGCACTCCTGATGATCGCAGATGTTGTAGAGGTAGTAGTTCTTGTCCTTGCCGTCCTTTTTGCCGCGGAAGATGCAGCCGATGTTGGTCTTGCCGACTGTTCTCGGACCGAGTGAAGCGGGGTCGGGGAGGACTGCCTTGAGGAACTGGAGCGGAACTATCTCCTTACCCTCGTACATGATAGGCTCGATAGAGGTCATACCAACGTTTTCGAGGCATTTGAGGTGAGTGAGATAGCTCTGACCGAATGTCATGAAGAAGCGAATGCGCTTGATGCCCTTGATGTTGAGAGCGAGTGATTCGAGCTCCTCGTGGTGGAGGAGGTACATATCCTTTTCGCCGACGCCCTTGAAGTTGTAAACGCGTTTTATCTCCATGGGTTCAGTCTCGACCCATTTGCCGTCCTCGATGTAGCTTCCCTTAGCGGAGACCTCGCGGATATTGATCTCGGGGTTGAAGTTGGTAGCGAAGGGATAGCCGTGGTCGCCGCCGTTGCAGTCGAGAATGTCGATGTAGTTTATCTCGTCGAACTGGTGCTTCATGGCATAGGCTGAGAAAACTCCGGTAACGCCGGGGTCGAAGCCGCTTCCGAGCAGAGCAGTTATGCCTGCCTCCTTGAATTTTTCGCGGTAAGCCCACTGCCACTTGTACTCGAATTTAGCGGTATCGAGGGGCTCGTAGTTGGCAGTATCAACGTAGTGAGTCTTAGTTGCGAGACAAGCGTCCATGATAGTAAGGTCCTGATAGGGGAGCGCAAGATTCAGCACAACGTCCGGCTTGTAGCTGTTGATAAGAGCGATGAGCTCGTCAACGTTGTCGGCGTTCACCTGAGCAGTCTCGATGACCGTTTTAGTAGTCGGCTGGAGCTTCTCCTTGAGCGCGTCGCACTTCGACTTGGTGCGGCTCGCAATCATGATGCCCTCAAAAGCTTCGCTGTTCTGGCAGCACTTGTGGATAGCAACGGAAGCAACTCCTCCGCAGCCGATAATCATACATTTTCCCATTGTTATGACCTCCTGTTATCAATAATTTTTTGCTTTTTTTATGCTGAAAATAAAGAATACTGCTATAAGCAGAGTATAGACGCATTCGATGACTATAAGAACAGTTGAGTATCTGGTATTGCGGATATGTTCTGTTCTTGCTGCGGACTTGTACAGGTCTGCGGGACCGTGTTCGCCTCTTTTCATGTCGTCGTAGCTGGTGTCGTAGCGTTTGTCGTAGGCTATCTCTATGGTATCCCCGACCTTGTCGTGGTTTCCCGCGGAAACGCAGTAAGTATCCGTCTGACCTCCGGCATAAGTGACATCGACTATCGCGGTATAGTACCTGTCGATGATGCCTATTGCCTTGTAGGTCTTTCCGGTGTAGGTTTTGAGCTCTTTAATCTTGACCTGAGCTGTTGTGTAGTCGTTGGGAGCTTTCTGGTAGTCCTCGTAGCCGAGGTCGTACCACTCCTTTTCAAAGCCGGAGGCGTTTATGCAGCCGAAAAGCAGCACCAATGCTCCCGCGATAAGAACGAGCAGTATGCGAAGCTCTCTTTTTGCGATTATTTTATTACCCATTTTTTACCCTATATCATGAAAAGCTTGCTTATGAAAGTGCAAGGAGCATTTCCCTTATGACCTTGCACGCAACGGCAGTTGAAACTCCCGACTGGTCGTATGTCGGGCTGAGCTCGTTCACGTCGCAGCCGACGATGTTGAGCTTGCTGCAAACGAGAGTAATCGCCTTACGCAGCTCCTCGAAGCTTACTCCGCCCGCCTCGGGAGTGCCGGTGCCGGGGAATATCGACGGGTCGAGCACGTCGAGGTCGAGGGTGAAGTAGACGTTTTTGCCGGCGAGCTTTTCCACGGTCTGCTCGAGGCCGTCGAAGCTGAATTTATGCATTTCGGTGTGCTCATCCGCGAAGAAGAACTCGTCGCGGTCGCCGCTTCTTATGCCGAACTGGAAGATGTGTCCGTCGCCGACGAGCTCCCAGCAGCGCCTCAGCACGCAGGCGTGGGAGAGCGGCTGACCGAGGTATTCCTCGCGCAGGTCGGCGTGAGCGTCAAAGTGGACGATGTAAAGGTC
>DEDQ01000057.1:6290-7997 GCA_002350065.1 Ruminococcus flavefaciens | reverse complement strand
ATGGTGCGTCGTACGCTTCCGAATGGGAGCTCGAGGTCGCCGCTGTCGAAGTAGGAGTAGTCGGTCATGTCCTTGTTCTGGTAGGGACTGTAGGTCTCGATGCCGAAGCTCTCGCTGCGAATGACCGCGGGAGCAAATCTCGTACCCGGGCGGAAGCTGGTAGTTCCGTCGAAGCCTGCTCCGAAGAGGACGATTTTAGCATCGTCGTATTCGCTGTCGCAGGCGATAAAGGTCTGTACATTCTTATTCAACATCTCTGAGCATCTCCTCTACATAATTGGGAAGCGCGAAGGCTCCGCAGTGGAGCTGCGTGTTGTAATATCTGGTCTTGAGACCGAGCATACTCCATTTGGTGGCGTTGTAATCGCGGACGGGGTGGTACTTCTTTGAAGCGAAGCCGAAGAGCCAGTGTCCGGAGGGATAGGTGGGGATATGCGCCTGATAGACGCGGCTTATGGGGAAGCTCTCGACGATGCGCTTGTGCGAGCGCTGCATAGCGGCAGCGTCTTCGTCGTAGAATGGGCTCTCATGCTGGTTGACCATGATGCCGTCTTCGCGCAGAGCCTTGAAGCAGCTTCCGTAGAATTCCTTGGTGAAAAGGCCTTCTCCCGGACCGAAGGGGTCGGTGGAATCGACAATGATTATGTCGTACTTGTTTTCACATCGGCGAATGAACTTTACTCCGTCCTCGCAGAAGATGTGGACTCTTTCGTCGTCAAGGCGGCAGGCGGTGGTTGGGAGGAACTTCTTGCAGACCTCTATCACGAGCTCGTCTATCTCGACAAGGTCTATCGACTCGACGTTCTCGTATCGTGTGAGCTCGCGGACAACTCCGCCGTCGCCGGCGCCGATAACGAGGATATTCTTCGGGTCGGGGTGGACTGCCATAGGAACGTGAGTTATCATCTCGTGGTAGATGAACTCGTCCTTCTCGGTGAGCATCATGTAGCCGTCGAGAGTGAGAAAGCGTCCGAACTCCTTGGAATCGAAGACATCGATGCGCTGGAATTCGCTGTTTCCGCTGTAGAGCTGGTGGTCTACCTTTATCGAGAACTTGACGTTTGGTGTATGTCTTTCAGTGAACCATAATTCCATTTTGAAACTCCAAAAGCTTATTCGGGCTTTTTACCAGGCTCAGGAGCTTTGGAGGGGGCAATTCCGTTGGCTTTGAGCACGAATCTGAGGATAAGGGGCTGTAATATGTAGATGATGCAGTATGCGACAACAAAGCTGAAAATGAACGACTTTATGAACATTATCGGGAAAGGCGGGAAGTGAGCATGACCGTTGCTTGCCTTTGTGACTATCATGCGGACGAGAGCAACCATTGCAAGTGTGAGGAATGGCGTATAGATGAGGTCGGAGATAAATGTCGAGATGAGCTTAGCCGGGAGAGTCCTCTCCTTTATTTTGAGAGCATGAAGAGCTCCGCCCTCAATTTTTCTCATGGGGATAATGAAGCTCACGGCAAAGCTGATGAGAGCGCTTGTACCGAAGCTTATGAGCCATGTGTACATATCGGGCTTTTCAGCAGCCATAGTGTTCGTGGTCGAGAGGCAGAGGCTTATCACGAAGCCCATGAGAATATTCATATGAAATCCTACTTTTTTCATTTTCTTCTGCATATCCATAAAAAAACTCCTTAAAAATATAATGATATATTCAGGCAAGAACGTTCAGACGCTCGATATTGATGTCCTCAGTACC
>DEDQ01000057.1:5636-6277 GCA_002350065.1 Ruminococcus flavefaciens | reverse complement strand
GTCATCTGACAGCCCTTTTCCTTTGCGTACTTTATGTACTCGATTATCTCGGGGGTGATGAGCTCGCCGGGAGCGAGTATCGGTATCCCGGGAGGGTAGCACATTACAAACTCGGTACAGACCTTTCCCGCTGATTCTCCGAGAGGGACGGAGACCTTGTCGGCGTAGAACGCCTTTCGCGGAGCCTCAGACACTACCGGAGCTATATACTCGTGGCTGAGCATATCGGCTCCGCTCCTGCCGAAGCGGCGTTTTATCTCTGAGAGCGCACTGATAAGGCGTTCGATGTCGCGTTTTCTGTCGCCGACCGAGATATAGGCGAGGATATTTCCGATGTCGCCGAATTCTATCTGAATGTCGTACTCATCGCGGAGCAGGTCGTAGACCTCGATACCGGCAAGTCCTACCGGAAGAGTGAACACGCTCAGCTTTGAGACGTCGAAATCGAAGATGCTGTCGCCGTTTATGAGCTCGCTCGAGTAGGCGTAATACCCGCCGATATCGTTTATCTCGGAGCGGGCATACTCAGCCATTTCGACGGTTTTGGCGAATATCTCCCTGCCGCTGAGGGCGAGACGCTTGCGTGAGATATCAAGGCTCGACAGCAGCAGATACGATGCGCTGGTGGTCTGTGTGAGGTT
>DEDQ01000057.1:1005-5489 GCA_002350065.1 Ruminococcus flavefaciens | reverse complement strand
GTACCGTGAGCCTCGTCCACGAGGACGAGCATACCGTGGGCGTGAGCGAGCTCGGTAATCCTTCTGAGGTCAGAGCAGATGCCGTAATAGGTGGGATTATTTACCATAATCGCCTTTGCATCGGGGTTATCGCGGATAGCCTGTTCGACCTGAGAGACCGACATTCCGAGGGCGATACCGAGCTGCTTGTTGACGTCGGGGTTGACGTATACAGGCACGGCTCCGGTGAGGATAAGAGCGTTTATAGCGCTTCTGTGGACGTTTCGGGGCATGATTATCTTGTCGCCCTCCTTGCAGGCGTACATTATCATGCTCTGGACTGCCGAGGTAGTTCCGCCGACCATGAAGAATGCATTTGCAGCCTTGAAAGCCTGAGCCGCGAGCATTTCCGCGTCCTTGATGACGGAGACGGGGTGGCAGAGGTTATCGAGGGGCTTCATGGAGTTGACATCGACGTTCATGCAGTCCTCGCCGAGAAATTCAGTAAGCTCCATATTGCCGCGACCGCGCTTGTGACCGGGCACATCGAAGGGGACTACCCTCATGCGGCGGAATTTGCGCAAAGCCTCGTATATAGGAGCATTTACCTGTGAAAGCTCAGTCATTGCCGTACACGTTCCTTCCGCTGAAAATTTCTATCATCTCGCGCCTTAGGGCGTTGGTGATGTCGAGGCGGCTCCGCGGCGGGAGCTCGTGGACATCGGTGTTGAAGAGGTAGTTTTGCAGCACGATGTCCTTTATCAGCATCTTTGTATGGAACATATTCGCCTGATAGACGTTGATATCCACGGCGTCGTACTTATCGAGGATAGAGGAATCTATATAATTCTGTATAGAGGTGATATCGTGGTCGATGAAGAGCTTTTCGCCGTCGAGATTACGGGTAAAGCCGCGGACACGGTAGTCCATAGTGATGATATCGGAATCGAAGCTGCCGATGAGGTAGTCGAGCGCCGTAAGAGGAGTTATCTTGCCGCAGGTAGCGACGTCAATATCGACGCGGAAGGTAGCTATGCTGGTATCGGGGTGATACTCGGGGTAGGTATGCACGGTAACGTGGCTCTTGTCGAGGTGAGCCACGGTCTCGCGTCCGGCGGGTATCATGGTATCGTCAGCGATGAGGAAGGTCGCCGAGGCTCCCTGAGGGTCATAGTCCTGACGCGAAACGCTGAGCACCTGAGCGCCAATCATCTCGGTAAGATGAGTTATGATATCGGTTATACGCTCAGAGTTGTACTGCTCGTCTACATAAGCGATGTACTCGAGCTGAGCCTTAGGAGTTTTCGCATAACAGACATCGTATATATTAAAGCTGAGCGATTTTGTCAGATTATTGAATCCGTAAAGCTTGAGTTTATTTTCCATATTACACACCTCAGAATAAAAACGTACAAATAAAAAAACGTACAGACTTATCAAGCCTGTACGTGCTGGGTCCACATATCTGAATGCATTAAGTGGTTTCAGAGTCTATTTAAGCAAAGATACCTTTTACTACTCTTATTGACCTTTCACAAGCTGATAAAACTTATAAAAAAATATATAATCAATAAGGCAACAGAAGTTGCCAGCCGATTGATCGGCGGTCGGCATTTGACCCGCTGTCCGTATGGCGTTTATCTCCCGGAAAATCAGGAGAGGTCAAAGATCTTGCTCTGAAACCGAAGCTTCTCTGCAATTTTCTAATATTTTATCACAAAACAGAGTTTTTGTCAAGCGAAACGACAGAAAATTAACACTATGTATATATATTTCTCTGATAAAGCGATAAACAGCTCAGATAAACCTGATTATGAGATATACGAGCAGTCCCGCCTGCCATAACAGACCGGCGATGTTGACTGCCCAGAAGTAACAGTGCTTTGTCTTGTGGCGAAAGACCTCCATACCGGCTAAAGCACCGGCTGCTCCTCCGAGGAAACCGGACAGGAGCAGGGTGGATTCGCGTATGCGCCACTTTTTCTTTTCGGCTTTTACCTTGTCTATCTTGTACATCACGAATGCGACAAGGCTCACTATCACGAGATATGCCGCATATACGGCGAGTATCTGCTTGGTCATTTTAATCCTCCTGTTCGCTGAGACTGAAATCCGTATCGAGCGTACACACGAGCTCGTATTTTGGGTACTTAGCGGTTATTTTTTCTGTGACCTTTTTGTATACGGCGAGGCGGTCCGGAGCGTCAAAGCTGACGATTATATCGAACTGTATCACCTTCGCGGCTTCGTCGAGGTAGAATCCGTGTGCCTCGAGCACGTTTTCGACCGACATCGCAATGCTGTAGATATCGCTGCGCATCTCTATTTCGTGGGTATCGGTCTCGCTGTAGGTGTAGACGCTGAGCGCGGTCAGGATAATGTTATGCCGCAGGTAGAGGTCGATAGTTATCATGCGCTGGAGCTGGTCTATATCGCGGGCAGTGAGCTTATCCGAGACCTCGATATGTGCCGAGCAGTTTATCCTGTCGGGGCCGTAATCGTGGAAGATGAGGTCGAAGACTCCGCGCACCTCGGGGAAGGAGGTTATGCACTCGCGGACCTTCCGAGCGGTATCGGCTCCGATGCGCTGACCGAGCAGGTGGGAGATGGTGCCGGTGAGCATATCGAGTCCTGACTTGATGATGATGAGGGATATTACAGCTCCGAGCCACGCTTCGAGGCTGATGTGCCATATCAGGAATATTATCGCCGCCGCGAGGGTCGAAGCGGAGATTATCGAGTCCATGAGGGCGTCAGTACCCGAGTTGACAAGGGAGTCCGAGTTGACGCGCTTTCCGGTCTTTTTGACGTATGTTCCGAGCAGTATCTTCACGATTATCGCCGCCGAGACGATGATTATCGCGGCAGCCGAGTAGTCGGGCGTCCGGGGCGAGACAATCTTCTTCACCGACTCCACAAACGACGTTATACCGGCGTAGAGAATGATTACGGAGATTATCATCGAGCTGAGATATTCGGCTCTGCCGTGACCCCACGGATGTTTGCGGTCGGGCTGTTTTTTTGCGAGCTTGGTGCCGATTATCGTTATAAGCGACGAGCCGGCATCGCTGAGGTTGTTCACCGAGTCGAGAGTTATCGCGATAGAGTGCGAGAGAAGTCCTACAACAGCCTTGAATGCCGACAGAGCGACATTTGCGCCGATGCCTATCATACTTGTGCGGACGATAGTTTTCTCGCGTGCAGCCTCTTCAGCGCTGTGGTCGGGGAAAAGGTCTGATGACATGATATCACCTGCTTCACATTAGATTAATACTATTATATATATTATATCAGCAGTATGTGACTTTTTCAATATTTTAAAAGTAGATTCAGCTAACTGCGCTTGATTTTTTTATGTCAATGTGATATAATCAAATTCGTGATGTTTTCAGAAAGGAAGATATTCTTGGAACGTAATTTTTTGCGCGGACTGAACCACGGGCTCCCGATAGGACTCGGCTATCTGTCGGTCTCATTCGGATTCGGGATACTTGCTGTCAAGAACGGCTTGTCGGTATTTCAGTCCTCGGTGATATCAGCTTCAAACCTCACCTCAGCGGGGCAGGCGGCAGGAGTCGAGATAATCGCGGCTGGCGGCGCTCTGCTTGAGATGATACTTGTTCAGCTGACGATAAATATCAGGTATTCACTTATGGCGCTGTCGCTTTCACAGAAGCTTGACAAGAGCTTCACAACGCCTCACAGACTTCTCGCCTCGTACGGCATTACGGACGAGATATTCGCCGTGTGCTCGGCTCAGCGCGGAGCTCTTACTCCTGCCTATATGTACGGTATGATACTAATATCGGCGGTGGGCTGGGTGCTCGGAACATTTCTCGGAGCTTCCGCCGGAGAGCTTCTTCCGCCTTCAGTGACTTCTGCAATGGGGATAGTCCTTTACGGAATGTTTATCGCGATAATAATACCTCCCTCGCGCAAGCGGAAGAGCATACTGTTCGTGACCATTGCAGCTGCGCTGCTAAGCATTTTTTTCAGGTATGTCCTGACGTTTATTTCCGGCGGATTTGCAATGATGATATGCGCTATCGCTGCGGCAGCGCTCGGAGCATGGCTTTTTCCCGTGCCTGATGAAGGGGAGGGGACGTAATGCCGGTTTATGTTTATATAATTCTCATGGCAGGCGTGACCTATATAATAAGAATGCTCCCGTTCACTTTTTTCAGAAAAAAGATAGAGTCAAAATTCGTGCGGAGCTTCCTGATGTATATTCCATATGCAGTGCTTAGTGCTATGACTATCCCTTCTATTTTCACAAGCACCGGAAATGTTGTTACGGCTGTTGTAGGAACTGTAGTTGCAGTAGTCCTTGCATTCTTCGACCTGCCGCTTATCGTGGTAGCACTTTCAGCTTCGCTTGCCGCATTCCTTACGGGACTTATAGCATGATAAAACCGCTGCCGGACATTGTTCCGACAGCGGTGTTTTTACATATTAAAGGAGAAGCTGTTTGAGTCGTGCTGAGGGAGCTTGCTTTCAGCGGGACG
>DEDQ01000057.1:0-821 GCA_002350065.1 Ruminococcus flavefaciens | reverse complement strand
CGTTTTGTTATGCTGTCGAGCATGGTCTTGTCACTGAGACATTCTATTATGCAGGCGCGAACGTATCTGTAGCCCTTGATATGCGCAGGGATACCAGCCTTGCGTATGAGCTCCGTAGTCAGGAGATTGGCATTCTGGCAGTTCTTATCGGGGACAGTATCAGCAACAGAGCGGACAATATCTGCAAGCCTGCTTATATCTATCGGCTTTACGAGGAAATATGAAGCACCGAGCGAGAGGATCTGCTTTTTGATGAAGTTGTTGTCGATCTCTGAAAGAACAATGAATGCCGGACTCTTTGAAACGAGCGGAAATACTTTTTGCATAATCGCTGCAGCATCAGTGTTTTCGAGAGTGAGGTCGAGGATAACGACATCAGGCTTGTCTGAAAGGATAGAACTGATGATTGAAGGGGCGTTTGCACTGCGGGTGTAAGCGTAGATCTGGTTCTTGGTGAGTTCTGCGGCGATTTTGACTCCGTGCGGAGCAGAGTCGTCACAAATTAGTGCTTTGATCATTGGTTGGTTCATTGTTTATGTCTCCTTTTAAAGTTTTTACAAGAAAATTATACTACGGGTTTTGGTGTTTGACAAGGGGTGAATTAGGTGGGTTATGTCGAAAATAAAGAAAAAAATTAAATTTCGTAAAAAATATACGAATATTTTTGAAAATCATCGAAACTATATATTTTTGTTTTTATGTGATATAATTCATTGATTTATAAGTTATAGTTATAATAAAAATATTTCTGCCCGACTATTGACTTTTGATACTCTATGGTGTATAATATTTATTGTAATTTGCGAGTGTGCTGGAATAGG
>DEDQ01000052.1:9180-9300 GCA_002350065.1 Ruminococcus flavefaciens | reverse complement strand
CCTTGGAGGGCTTGTTCTCGAAGGAAACGAAAACTGCTGCTGTATGTCCGTCAGAAACAGGGACTCTCAGGCACTGAGTCGTGATCTGAGGTGTCTGAGCCTTAACGATCTCGTTGCCCT
>DEDQ01000052.1:0-9024 GCA_002350065.1 Ruminococcus flavefaciens | reverse complement strand
CCGAACTTTCTCAGGGGGTGAAGTGCGGGAACGTAGCTCTGGATAGAGCAGTTAGACTTAACAGCGATGAAGCCTCTCTTTGTGCCGAGGCGCTCACGCTGAGCCTTGATGATCTCGATGTGATCGGGGTTGATCTCCGGAACGACCATAGGCACGTCGGGAGTAAATCTGTGTGCAGAGTTATTGGAAACGATAGGGCACTCAGCCTTGGCATAAGCCTCCTCTAAAGCCTTGATCTCGTCCTTCTTCATATCAACAGCGCAGAAGCAGAAGTCCACCATAGATGCGATCTTCTCGATGTCGCTGGTAGCGTCCATGAGGATCATGTCCTTCATAGCAGCAGGCATGGGAACTGCCATCTTCCAGCGTGAGCCGGCGGCCTGCTCATAGGTCTGGCCTGCACTTCTGGGAGAAGCAGCCAGCACCTTCACATTGAACCATGGGTGGTTTTCCAGGAGCGTGGCAAATCTCTGGCCTACCATACCCGTAGCGCCGATAATTCCAACGTTGTACTGTTTCATAATATTCTCTCCTTAAATAAAAATTTACAAAAAATAATAAAAACCGGTTGCAAACCGGCTCATCATGAGTTATAATAGAAATGTTAGCATAGCAAGTAAGTTATGCGATAGCTCTCCATCAAACACATGATGACAGCTATATACCTGTTCGATATACAGCCAGAACGGAATGTACCAAATGCCGTTCTTCGGCAGCCTTGCCTTTCACCGCGGTTCACCGGACTGGTCGTCCTCCGCGCGATTACTTTTCGCAGCCGCACCTCTACCTTGTTATTATAATAGCACTTTCCCCCTCTGATGTCAACAGTTTTCGCAAATTTTACAAGAAAAAATTGAAAGGACGTCCGTTATGACCGTATCTGAATACATAAATGCTGCTCTGATGCAGCTCCGGGACGAGGAATTTGCTCTGTTTACGCAAAAGACTATCCCTAACCTCGGAGCCGGCAAGTTTTACGGCGTGCGCACTCCCGACCTGCGAAAGCTTGCTAAGGAGCTCAGGAAGCGCAATGACTTCACGGATTTTCTGGAGGCGCTCCCTCACGCTTACTTTGAAGAGGACCAGCTCCACGCTTTCATCATCTCAGAGGAAAAGGACTTTGACCGCTGCATAACGCTTGTTGAGGCTTTCCTGCCCTATATTGACAACTGGGCGACCTGCGACCAGCTCTCTCCCAAAATCTTCAAAAAGCATTGCGGAGAGCTTCTCCCATACATTGATAAATGGCTCTCTTCCGGACATACCTATACAGTCAGGTTTGCCATTGGTTCGCTGATGAGGTACTTCCTCAGCGACAGCTTCAAGGCTGAATATGCCGACAGAGTCGCGGCTGTAAGCTCTGATGAATACTACGTGAATATGATGAGAGCATGGTATTTCGCTACTGCACTCGCCAAAAACTACGACGAGATACTCCCCTGTCTCGAGCAGAAACGGCTCGACGCATGGACCCATAACAAGACTATACAGAAAGCGGCGGAGAGCTTCCGCGTCTCTGACGAGCATAAAGCATACCTCCGCAGCCTTAAAATATAAGGAGCACATACATGGAACTTTTAAAATCTGATTTCTACTACGACCTGCCGGAGGAGCTCATAGCTCAGACTCCGATAGAGCCCCGAAACGCCTCGCGAATGATGTGCGTAAACCGCTCTACCGGCGCGATAACTCATGACCACTTCTATAATCTATGCGAGCACCTAAAAAAGGGTGACCTCCTCGTAATGAACGATTCCCGAGTTATACCTGCAAGGCTGTACGGCGAGAAAATCGAAAACGGCACCTTTATCGAGTTTCTGCTTCTCGAGCAGAAGGGCGACAAGCTCTGGGAGATAATCTGCCGCCCCGGCAAGAAAGCCAAGGTCGGAACGCGTTTCAGCTTCGGCGGCGGAAGACTCATTGCCGAGGTCGTTGAGGTCAAGGACGACGGCAACCGCATCGTTCAGTTTGAATGTGAGGGAAACTTCTTCACCGCCCTCGAGGACGTCGGACAAATGCCGCTCCCGCCTTACATAAAGGAAAAGCTCGAAAACAAAGAGCGCTATCAGACCGTTTACTCCCACGAGCTCGGCTCTGCCGCAGCTCCGACAGCGGGTCTGCACTTCACCGAGGATATGCTCGATGACCTCCGCAAAAGAGGCATAAAGACTGCATTTGTTACTCTCCATGTCGGTCTCGGAACATTCCGTCCCGTCAAGGAGGACAACGTCCTCGACCACAAGATGCACAGCGAGCACTATTACCTCCCGAAAGAGACCGCAGACCTCATAAATCAGACAAAGGCTGAAGGCGGAAGAGTTATCGCTGTCGGGACCACCACCTGCCGCACACTCGAAAGCGTAGCAACGTTCTACAATGAAATAGCCGAGCATGAGGGATATACCGACATCTTCATCTACCCCTCGTACAAGTTCAAATGCATCGACGGTCTCATCACAAATTTCCACCTGCCAGAAAGTACGCTCATAATGCTCGTTTCGGCATTCATGGGCTATGACAACACCATGAACGCATACAGGACTGCCGTTGAAGAAAAATACAGATTCTTCAGCTTCGGCGATTCAATGTGCATACTGTAAAAAACAGCTCTCTCCCTCTCAAAGGCATTCAGAGAATTATGACATTTTTTAGAAGGGAACATATACTATGGAATTAACACCGTACTTCAAAAGCTATATTGATTCGGATAAACAACCTATTGTTATATGCGATATTGACTGCCATATTGTCTATATCAACCCTGCCGCTGCAAAAGAATTTGAAAAATTCGGCGGATATGACCTCGTTGGCAGACAGCTCAGGGCGCTTACCTCTATCGAAGGCGAAAGCAAGATAAATATGCTCGTGGAATTGTTCAAGGAAAGCAAGGAAAATGACACGTTATTCGTCTGTCGGGATACCCAAAAAAATATTGATACCTATGTTGTCGCGGTCAGAGATGAAAACGGTAAACTCATCGGATTTGCGGGAAGAAAGATACTCCGCACTCCCGATACCGCTGAGCCTTATGATATAATATGACCGTTGAAGATACCGTTCTCTTGAACGTTCAGCAGAAATAATTACATTTGTAACCTGCATTGTTACTCTTTTCACCTTGCACTTCCTGTGAATGCAATGTATAATATAAAAAAACACAGGAGGTACACACCATGAAAGACTCAAGCACAAGAATAACTATAGAATACATCATCAACATGATCATATCAGGCATTGCCATGATCGGCGGCATTTCCGTTATATTCGCCGGATTCGGCGTATTCGGAGAGCTCGACGAAGCTCTTGAAAAAACGTCAGAGAGCGCGCTTGCAATGATATTCGCAGGTCCGTTCATAATCGTTGGATATATCATCGCTGCGGTCGCCGTTTTCTTCATTGGATTCATTCCCCTTTTCACCGGAACCGCTTCCGGTCTGCTCACACACATTGCAAGGTTCAAATACACCGAGAACGGCACTGTTGTCACAAAGGGCTATAAGATACTCATGACTGCCGTATACATCGTCTACGGCGTTGTTCTGAGCATATACGGTTCAGTATTCCTTTTCCTGATACCTGATATGCTCTCTACCAAATAATATTTAAGGAGTTCATATGTTCACATTACTTAAAACAGACAATAAAGCCCGCAGAGGCGTTGTTGAAACAGTTCACGGAAGCTTCCAGACTCCATGCTTCATGAATGTGGGTACTGCCGCAGCTATCAAGGGCGGTATATCCTCAGTTGACCTGAAAGGGCTCAAGACTCAGGTCGAGCTCTGCAACACCTACCACCTCCACCTCCGCCCCGGAGATAAGGTCGTAAAGGAAATGGGAGGTCTCCACAAATTCATGAACTGGGACAAGCCTATCCTCACCGACAGCGGCGGATTTCAGGTGTTCTCGCTCGCTCAGCTCCGCAAGATCAAGGAGGAGGGCGTTTACTTCGCTTCCCATATTGACGGACACCGCATATTCATGGGTCCCGAGGAGAGTATGCAGATACAGTCGAATCTCGGCTCGACTATCGCTATGGCTTTTGATGAATGTATCGAGAACCCCGCTCCGCACGATTACGTTGCAAAGTCTATAGAACGCACTACACGCTGGCTTTACCGCTGCAAGGACGAAATGGAGCGTCTTAACAGCCTGCCGGATACGATAAACAAGCATCAGATGCTCTTCGGCATCAATCAGGGCTCGACTTACGACGACCTGCGCATCAAGCATATGGAGGATATCGCCAAGCTCGACCTCGACGGCTACGCTATCGGAGGTCTTGCAGTCGGCGAATCCACTGACGAGATGTACAGGATAATCGACGTGGTCGAACCCTTTATGCCCGTTAATAAGCCCCGCTACCTCATGGGAGTGGGTACTCCCTCCAATATAATCGAAGCTGTTGCTCGCGGCGTTGATATGTTCGACTGCGTTATGCCCAGCCGAAACGCCCGTCACGCGACTGTATTCACTTGGAGCGGCATCATGCACCTCGGCAACAAATGCTACGAGACAGACCCCCGTCCCGTTGACGAGGAGTGCAGCTGTCCGACCTGTAAAAACTTCACACGCGCCTATATCCGCCACCTCTTCAAGGCGAATGAGCAGCTCGCGGGAAGGCTCGCAGTACAGCATAACCTCTACTTCTACAATACACTCACCGAGAAGATACGCGAGGCTATCGACGAGAACAGATTCGAGCAGTTCCGCGGCAAATATTCTCAGCTTCTCGCAACAAGGATCTAAGGAGTTATTATGATTATCGCAATATTCGACCTCGACGGCACTCTCGCAGATACGCTCTGCGACCTTGCAGATGCCACAAATCACGGACTTATGCAGCTCGGCTGTCCCACTCACCCGTATGAGAGCTACAGGCATTTCGTCGGAAACGGCGTGATGAAGCTCTGCGAAAGAGCTCTGCCAGATGACAGAAAAGCCGATGCGGAAAAGCTCCACGAGTACTTCCGCGAATACTACGGAAGTCACTACCTCGATAAGACCAAGCTCTACCCGCGCATAAAAGAGGCTCTCACGCTCCTCGCTGACAACGGCGTAAAGTTCGCAGTTGCGACGAATAAGCCGCAGGATTTCGCACGTACAATAATTAAGGAGCTCCTCCCTGAATTTGAGTTTATAAAGATACTCGGCGGATGCAGTGAGCGTCCAAAAAAGCCGGATACCGCTATTATCAGCGAGATAATGGCTGAGGTACCCGACGGCAACAATACCGTATTCATGATAGGAGACAGCAATGTAGATGTAGAGACCGCTAAAAATGCCGGACTTTTCTCTATCGGCTGCGCATGGGGCTTCCGCGGCTCAGAAGAGCTCAGAGCTTCCGGAGCTGACTTCATCGCCGAGTCCGCTGACGATATCCCGCGCTTCATACTGAGGTGAAAATATGAGAATGCTTTCAGAAGAGGAGCTCGTAAGGAGCATCGTTGAGCAGACCGAGCGCTCATCCGCTGTCATCGCACAGACCGACCTGAGCCCCGAAGCTCCCGACCCTGCGCCTATAATAGTCTCCTCACTTTCAAATATATTCGATTCCGCGCTGATAGTTACGGCTCTCGAGGATTCGCGCAATGACCGCAGCGAATGCTATAAAAGCGCGGCAGCACTCGTCCTCGCAGCAGAGGGCGTAAGCTCCGATGCCAAACGCTTTATCAGGCAGATAAGCGAATACCGCAGCAAATTCTCACTCGACGGCGGCAATTCAGGCTTCAGCAGGGACGACTGTCTCGACTTCCTCAACGCTTACGACTGCTTCATGTTCGAGTTTTTCAAGAAAAGTCCTACCGTTAAAGCTATGACAGAACGCGGCGAGATATCAGAATGCTTTGTAAGCTTCCGGAATATACTTGAAAAGCTCATCAAAAAGGAAATGCTCGCACGCAGGGAGGAAGCTCCCTCCGGCGATTTAGCTGCTGTTCTTGCACAGACAAATAGGCTCCTCGAGCAGGTACTCGCGGAGAACAAAACACTGAATAAAAAAATCGACGACCTCTCGCTCATCGTGAGCAGGCTCGCCGGAGATAACGAAAGGGGGACACCATGAGCGAACAGGAAATGTTTACATCTCCGCCCGTACTCTATACACAGGAGCAGCTTGACCGGCTCGAAGACTTCATAACCGAGAATTACGGAGATTTTCCCAAGGTCTTCCGTGATACCTCCCCTGTCGGGATAAAACTCGACATCGCCGTTATACCGCCGAACAGCGACAACCACTTCGTCACGCTCGTGACTATGGGATTCGGCGCATACCGCATGAACACTCCGCGCGAGCTCGCTGATAAAAAGCTCGAACGTGCGGAGCTCGTGTTATGTCTGCCGCCAAACTGGAAATTCGACGACGACAAACCGGAGAATATGTGGCCGGTAGAGCTCCTCAACCGGCTCGCTCACCTGCCCGTCCGCAATAAAACATGGCTCGGCTGGGGTCATTCCGTTGACTATAACAAGCCCTTCTCGGAGGATACCGAGCTCTCGGCAGTGCTGCTGCTCGGAACAGCATTCGGCGATAAGGCTTCGGTCTGTCCGCTCGAAAACGACGAAGAGGTGAACTTTTATCAGGTCATACCGCTCTACGACATCGAGATGCGCTACAAGATCGAAAAATGCACCGATGCACTGCTCGACCGATTCGGCAGCGAGCTCGACCCTGTCCTCGACCTTGAACGCCGTGCGGCTGTAACTGAGGCTGATTTCGAGCTTATCGACAGAGTTGAAGAACACTCCCGCAAGGTGACAGAAAAACAGCTCGATACCTACGAATTAAACGGTGCAAATCACATTGCCGCATTCATTCGCTGGTGCATCGAGCATGAAATGATAAACGATGAATTCACTGATTTCTTCGCAGACGAGCTTGCAAATATAAGTTCCGGAAAGCTCGATATCAGGAAGTTTGTCATGAATTATCTCGGAGGCGAGTTCACCAAAGAGATACTAACTGACGAGGGACAGGCTTTCGCCGATTTCTACTACGATTTCTACGCCGACGAGGACGCTCCGTGCTATCCCGAGGACGTCGACTGCATGGCGAAGGACTACTTCGGCGAGGAGAAATACAACTGCGAGGAATTCCAGAACGAGGCGTATCTCTTTGTCCCCTACGGCGAGGAATACTACGTCCGCATAACGAAATATATCAACGAGAATTACCGTAAATTCTCAGGTCTCGCGCAGTGACCTACTCGTCATTCTTCTGCTTTTTCTTTTCACAGAAGAGCTCCTTTGCGGCGTCGTCAAGGCGCTCGTCGGGGCTGTTGAGAGCATCAAATGCCGCAAACTGCTCAGCTCTCTGCTTATCAGATATCTTTCCGCGTTCCGACTGGTCGGGGCGCGGTTTGTTTATTATATCGTCATATTCGTGAGTTCTTTTCAGCATAGCTCCTCCTAAAAGAATACGGACAGCCTGAGCAGACTGTCCGTTATTATCTTATTTCTTGTCCTCAGCGGACTGCTCCTCAGCCTCTTCAAAGTCTTCGATAGTAAGACCGTCGAAGTCAAACTCGAGAAGCTCGTTGCAGTTGGGACAGTTTATCGAACCCTCTTCGATCATACCCTCGTCAATGAGGATAGTATCGCCGCAGGTGGGACATGTTACCTCGTAGAGCTCATCGTCATCTTCGTCGAACTCATACTCGTCATCATCGTCCTCGTCGTCGTCATAGCAATCGTCGCAGTCGTAGTCGTCATCGTAGAGGTCGTCCTCTACCTGCCCGAGATCCTCATCAAGGATATCGCAGAGCTCTGTGAGCTCGTCAACCTGTGACTGGAGATCCTCAACGTAAAGTACAAGCTCGGACATTACCTCAGACATCTGTGTGAGCGCCTTGCCTTCCTTTGTTGTGGTATCTATTTCGAGTCCGTCGATAAGACCCTGTAAATAGGACATTTTTTCTGTAAGCTTCATGTCAGTTCCTCCTTCCGAAAGGAAATCAAATTATGCAGTGATTATGCGCGTGACATATACTCGCCTGTTCTTGTGTCGACCTGGATCTTCTCGCCTTCGTCGATGAAGAGCGGAACCTTGATCTCAGCGCCTGTCTCAAGAGTAGCGGGCTTTGTAGCGTTTGTAGCTGTATCGCCCTTGAAGCCGGGATCTGTCTGTGTAACTACGAGCTCAACAAAGTTGGGGGGCTCTACGCCGAATACGTTGCCCTTGTAAGAAAGGATCTTGCACATCATCTCTTCCTTAACGAACTTGAAGCTGTCGCCGAGTACAGACTTGCTGATCGGGATCTGCTCGTATGTTTCCATATCCATGAAGTAGTAAAGGTCGCCGTCGTTGTAGCTGTACTGCATATCTCTTCTCTCAACGAAAGCTGTGGGGAACTTAGCTGTAGGGTTGAAGGAAGTTTCAACAACTGAACCTGTAATTACGTTCTTATACTTTGTTCTAACGAAAGCAGCGCCCTTGCCGGGTTTTACGTGCTGGAACTCGATGACCTGAACTACCTGTCCGTCGAGCTCAAAAGTAACGCCGTTTCTGAAATCGCCTGCTGAAATCATTATAAATACCTCCGTATTTTTCAATAAACTTATATGTAATATTTTACCACATTTTCGCAGTTTTGGCAATACCCAAAGCGATAATATTATAAAGATATTATATTTTTTGCACTTTTTGTCAGATTTATGCAACCATTTTCAGTCAAAATGACAAAGTCTTCTATCCTCACACCGAACTTTCCGGCAATATATATACCCGGCTCGACTGTTACGACTGCTCCGGTGTTGAGGATAGCCGCTGAATTCGGCGATGCATTCGGACGCTCGTGTATCTCAAGACCTACGCCGTGACCGAGAGAATGTCCGAAACAGCTGCCATAGCCGGCATTGCTTATGATGCTGCGGGCGATGAGGTCGAGCTCCTGACCCGTCATGCCGCCGTGAGCCGCATTCAGAGCCGCTTCCTGTGCTTCAAGGACGATGCTGTAGACCTTTTTCATTTCGTCGCTGGGTTCGCCTACGCAAACTGTACGGGTCATGTCGCTGTGATAGCCGTTATAT
>DEDQ01000001.1:69856-70017 GCA_002350065.1 Ruminococcus flavefaciens | reverse complement strand
GCCGACAAGGAGGGCTTCCTGCGAAGCGAGACCTCGCTTATACAGACTATCGGACGTGCCGCACGTAACGCCTCCGGACAGGTAATAATGTACGCTGATACCGTCACCGGCTCTATGGAGCGCGCTATCACCGAGACCGAGCGCCGCCGCGCTATCCAGAC
>DEDQ01000001.1:67704-69555 GCA_002350065.1 Ruminococcus flavefaciens | reverse complement strand
ATTCTCAATTCTCAATTCTGAATTCTCAATTTAAAAGGAAACCGCTATGATAGATAAAATTATAATCAAAGGCGCCCGCGCCAACAACCTCAAAAACATCGACCTCGAGATACCGCGTGACAAGCTCATCGTCATGACGGGACTTTCCGGCTCGGGAAAATCCTCGCTCGCGTTCGACACTATCTACGCTGACGGTCAGCGCCGATACGTCGAGAGCCTTTCCTCGTATGCGAGAATGTTCCTCGGACAAATGGAAAAACCCGATGTTGACAGCATCGAAGGACTCTCTCCCGCTATCTCTATCGACCAGAAAACGACTTCCAAGAATCCACGCTCGACCGTCGGAACAGTGACCGAGATATACGACTACCTCCGACTTCTCTACGCGCGTATCGGTGTCCCCCACTGTCCTGTCTGCGGGCGCGAGATATCCCAGCAGAGCATCGACCAGATAGTTGATACGATAATGGCTCTGCCGCAGGGCACAAAGCTCCAGCTCCTCGCGCCTATCGTCCGCAACCGAAAGGGTCAGTACGCAAAGGAGCTCGATTCCGCACGCCGCTCGGGATTCGTCCGCGTGCGCGTTGACGGCATCATGTACGAGCTCACCGAGGAAATAAAGCTCGACAAAAACAAAAAGCACAACATCGAGATAGTCGTTGACCGTATCGTCATCAAGGATGGCATCGAATCCCGCGTGACGGACAGTCTCGAGACCGTGTTCAAGCTCACCGATGGACTTGCTCTCGTGGACGTTATCGGCGGCGAGGAGATGCTCTTTTCGCAGAATTACGCCTGCCCCGAGCATAACATAAGCATCGGTGAGCTCGAGCCTGTGATGTTCTCGTTCAACAATCCCGTCGGAGCCTGCCCCAAGTGTACGGGTCTCGGCGTATTCAGGCATATCGACCCCGAGCTGATAGTTCCGAACAAGGACCTTACTATCGAGGGCGGAGCTATCAAGGCTTCCGGCTGGAACAGCCTTGACGAGACCTCTATCGCGATGATGTACTACCGTGCAATTTCCAAAAAGTACGGTGTTCCGCTCGATGTTCCGGTAAAGGAGCTCAGCGATAAACAGCTCGGCTATTTCCTCTACGGCACCGGCGAAGAATCCCTCGAGCTAACACGTCCGGCATCGCTCGGCGGAGGAAAATACAAAACGCCTTTCGAGGGAGTTATCAACAACCTCGAGCGCCGCTACCGCGAGACCAGCAGTGATTACTCACGCAATGATATCGAGGAATGCATGAGCGATGTAAAGTGTCCGGTCTGCAAGGGAAAAAGGCTCCGCGACGAGTATCTCGCCGTGACCGTCGGAGGTAAGAACATCAGCGAAGTTACCGACTTCTCAGTAAAAACAGGACTTGATTTTTTCAACAGCCTCAAGCTCACCGAGCATGAGGGCATCATCGGCGAACGCATCATCAAGGAGATAAAAGAGCGTCTCGGATTCCTTTCAAGCGTAGGACTTGAATACCTCACACTTTCGCGTTCATCGGGTACTCTCTCCGGAGGCGAGAGCCAGCGTATACGCCTTGCAACGCAGATAGGCTCGTCGCTCGTTGGAGTACTCTATATACTCGACGAGCCGAGCATCGGACTCCATCAGCGCGACAACGACAAACTCATCGCAACGCTGAAACGTCTGCGCGACCTCGGAAACACGCTCATAGTTGTCGAGCACGATGACGACACCATGCTCGCCGCCGACTACATCGTCGACATCGGTCCCGGAGCCGGCGTGAACGGCGGAAATGTCGTATTCGCGGGAACTGTTGACAAGCTCCTGAAATGCAGGAAGTCAATAACCGGTCTGTATCTCAGCGGAAAGAAGATGATACCCCTCCC
>DEDQ01000001.1:63090-67547 GCA_002350065.1 Ruminococcus flavefaciens | reverse complement strand
CTCAACCGTGCAAGGATACGTCCGGGCGCATTTGCCGAAATTGAGGGTATCGAGGAGCTCGACAAGGTGATCTGCATCGACCAGTCACCTATCGGACGCACTCCGCGCTCGAATCCGGCAACATATACCGGCGTATTCACCGATATACGCGACCTCTTCGCCCAGACTCCCGACGCCAAGGCAAGAGGCTACTCGGGCGGACGCTTCAGCTTCAACGTCAGGGGCGGAAGATGTGAAGCCTGCGAGGGCGACGGCATAATCAAGATAGAGATGCATTTCCTGCCGGACATATACGTTCCGTGCGAGGTCTGCAAAGGCAAACGCTACAACCGAGAAACTCTCGAGGTCCACTACAAGGGCAAGTCGATATACGACATACTCGAAATGACCGTAGACGAGGGAGTCGAATTCTTCGAGCATATCCCCAAGATCTCAAAGAAGCTGAAAACGCTCCAGCAGGTAGGTCTCGGCTATATCAAGATAGGTCAGCCGGCAACTACGCTCTCCGGCGGCGAGGCTCAGCGTGTGAAGCTCTCGACCGAGCTCTCCAAGCGTGCTACCGGACGCACTATCTATATCCTCGACGAACCGACTACAGGTCTGCATACTGCCGATGTCCACAGGCTCATAGAAGTATTACAGGAGCTCACCGATCAGGGCAATACCGTCCTCGTCATCGAGCACAACCTCAACGTCATAAAGATAGCCGACCACATCATCGACCTCGGTCCCGAGGGCGGCGACGGCGGCGGAACTATCGTTGCCGAGGGAACTCCCGAGGAAGTCGCGATGTGCGAAAAATCCTACACGGGAAAATATCTCAAAAAATATTTAAAACCGCAATAAATAAGTTGACTTTTTATCTGTCAGGTGATATAATTTATAGTAATTACTCAAAAAGGCGCGTGATAATGTGAAACATACCAAAAAAACAGCTTTGACCGCCGCTGTACTGACTGCCGCAATGAGCCTTGTATCCTGCACCGGCGGTGATGACGATATGCAGACCGTTTACGGTCCTCCTCCGACGTCTTACGAGCCCTCCTCCGAGGAAATGCAGGAGGTATACGGACCTCCTCCGACATCGGAAGAAACCACAGCTTCTACAGCAGAAACAACAGAGCCGACCGAGACCGCACCTCAGAATATGCAGGTAGTCTACGGTCCGCCTAACAGCATAGACTAAACTATATTTTATATTACATGACAGAAGGGAGTTATCAGCATGAAAAAAACAGACAAGACTGCTCTTACCGCTGCGATCTTTGCTGCCGCACTGAATGCAGTGCCTATGGGTGCCGCCGCTTACGACCCTGCCGAAGAGCCGATACAGGACGTTTACGGTCCTCCGTCGTTCTTCGAGGAAACAACCGACCAGCAGTCTCAGCTCACTACCAACACCAATGCACTGACATTTACATCAACAACTACTACTCCTACCCAGACAAGTATGGAGCCCCTCTACGGACCTCCGTGGGTCATCTGGAGCGTCTACCCTGAGCTCACAAGCACATCATCAACAACTACCACAGAGCCGCTTCCGCAGCCGGCATACGGACCTCCTCTGGTGTACGGTGATATGAACGGCGACTATCGTGTAGATGCATTCGACCTCGTAGAGCTCAGAAAGCTCTATTCCAACAACGATTATAATAAATATTATGCCCCGTATGCCGATGTGAACGCCGACGGTCAGCTCTCTGTAGCAGACCTTGTTGCACTCAGCAGGTATTTGCTCGGAGCAGCAAAGGGTCTCGGCTGGGATTATACTGAACCTGAAACAACTACCCAAACTACACAAACCACAGCAATTAATACTGATGAAGACCCTGTAGCAAGCTTGACAACTCACTATACAACTGTTTACGGGCCTCCGTCAATGTTAAACGGAAAGGCAGACTGAAATGCTTGACGAAAACATCAAACTCGAAAATATGAAGTCCCTCGAGGCTTACCGCGCGGGACTCATGATAAAGCCCACACTGCGCAACCTCTTTCTCGAGCTCACACTGCGCTGCAACGAGCGCTGTCTGCACTGCGGAAGTAGCTGCGGCGACGTAAAAAGCGAGGAGCTCACTCTAACCCAGTATCAGAAATTTCTCGCCGAGATAAAGGGCGATTTCGGAACGGATAAGAAAATGCTCTGTATCACCGGCGGCGAGCCGCTCCTGCGTTCGGACTTCTTCGATATCATGGACTGCGCACATAAGCTCGGATTCAAATGGGGCATGACCAGCAACGCTACTCTCATAACCGACAGCGTTGCCAAGGGCCTGAAAAAAGTCGGCATGAATACTATCTCCGTCAGCATTGACGGTCTCGAGGACACTCACGACGCATTCCGCCGCACTCCAGGCGGCTGGAAAAAGGCTATGGCGGGCATCGAGAGCCTACTGCGCGTCGGAACATTTGACGCAGTACAGGCAACTACAGTAGTTACACATCAGAATATCGGTCAGCTCGACGAGCTCTTCAAGATATTCAACGAAATGGACCTCGATTCATGGCGCATCATCAATATCGAGCCTATCGGACGTGCTAAAGACCACCCCGAGCTCCTGCTCACTCCGGACGATTACCGCTATATGTTTGAGTATATCCGCAATATGCGTATCAAGGGCGAGCCTGTGACCTACGGCTGCAGCCACTATCTCGGACTCGAATACGAGCGTGAAGTCCGCGACTGGTACTACATCTGCACTGCTGGTACATACATTGCAAGCATCATGGCAAACGGCGATATCACAGCCTGTCTTGATATTGAACGCCGTCCCGAGTTCATACAGGGAAATATCCTCCGCGACCGCTTCAAGGACGTATGGGACAACAAATTCCAGATATTCCGCCGCAACCTCAGCGACCTCAACGAGAAGTGCTCAGCCTGCAGCGAGAAATGCCGCTGTCACGGAGATTCCTACCACAGCTGGGACTTCGACAAAAACGAACCTCAGCTCTGCTTCAAGGATATATTATTCTAAAAAAGAACACCAAGGGAAATTCCCTTGGTGTTTTTTACGTTATGCAGTTACTATGCTGTCCGCATTGTGGAGCTTGAGCTTTTCAACAGCCTGCTCTCTCATCTTGTACTTGAGTATCTTTCCTGCGGCATTCATGGGGAAGCCGTCAACGAAATCAACGTATCTGGGGCACTTGTGCTTTGCCATTCTTGCAAGGCAGAAGTCCTTGATCTCCTGCTCGGTAGCAGTCTCGCCCTCCTGAAGCACGATGCACGCCATGATCTCCTCGCCGTAGTCCTCATCGGGAACGCCAATTACCTGAACATCCTTTACCTTGGGATATGTATAGAGGAAGTCCTCTATCTCCTTGGGGTAGATGTTCTCGCCGCCGCGGATTATCATATCCTTGATACGTCCTGTGATCTTGAAATAACCGTCCTCTGAGCGGCGTCTTGCAAGGTCTCCTGTGTGGAGCCAGCCCTCCGAGTCGATAGCGGCAGCAGTCGCCTCAGGCATTTTATAGTAACCCTTCATGATATTGTAGCCTCTTGCTACGAACTCACCGTCTACGTCATCAGGTACTTCCTGATTTGTCTCAGGGTCAACTATACGGCACTCTACGCCGAAAATAGGTCCGCCGACTGTATTGACACGCTGCTCCAATGAGTCAGTTGTCTTGCTCATGGTAGTTGCGGGAGAAGCTTCGGTCTGACCGTAGGTTATGCAGATCTCGCTCATGTGCATCTTCTCAACGACCTCTTCCATTGTCTTGATAGGACAAGGAGAGCCTGCCATGATACCTGTTCTCATGTAAGAGAAATCGGTTTTCGGGAAGTCCTCATGTCCAAGCATAGCGATGAACATTGTAGGAACTCCGTGGAAACAGGTTATCTTCTCCTTGTTGATGCAAGCAAGTCCCTTTCTCGGTGAGAAACGTGTTATAGGAGACATAGTTGTACCATGAGTCATGGAAGCTGTCATAGCCAGAACCATGCCGAAGCAGTGGAACATCGGCACCTGAATCATCATGCGGTCTGCCGTGGAGAGGTCCATGCAGTCGCCGATAGCCTTACCGTTGTTGACAACGTTGTAATGGGTGAGCATAACTCCCTTGGGGAAGCCTGTTGTGCCCGATGTGTACTGCATATTGCAGACATCGTGGATATTTATAGTCTTGCGGACAGCCTCGACCTCGCTGTAAGCGACCTTGCGCGATTCAGCAAGTGCGGATTCCCATGTGAAGCAGCCGTGATTCTCGGAATCTATAGTGATAACATTGCGGAGGAAGGGCAGTCTTGCAGAGTGAAGATTACCCGGCTCGCAGGTCTCGAGCTCAGGACAGAGCTCCTTGATGATGTCAACGTACTTGATATTCTTGATACCGTCTATCATAACGAGAGTCATCGTATCCGACTGACGGAGGAGGTACTCAGCCTCGTGGATACGGTACTCAGTGTTCATGGTAACGAGTACAGCGCCTATCTTGGTAGTTGCCCAGAA
>DEDQ01000001.1:61781-63014 GCA_002350065.1 Ruminococcus flavefaciens | reverse complement strand
CCCATTGCAATGAGAGCGCGTGCAAAGCTGTCAACGTCGTCGCGGAACTCGGGATATGTACGAGTATAGTCGAGCTCGGTATAGCGGAATGCATACTGATTCGGGAACTGGTCGCAAATGCGGTCAAGGATATCGGGGAAGGTATAGTTGAGGATACGCTCCTTAGGCCACGGATACTGACCGTCGCCGCGCATATTAGTCTGGAGCGGGTGCTTGTGCTTTCTCTTGTAGGGAGCCATATACTCAGCAAACTGCGGGATAACGATACCTGCGTCACTGAGGTCGGGAGCCCAGCGCTTTACCCATTCAAGCGAGATATAGCCGGTGTAGTTGATAGTATCGAGGGCAGCAATCATCTCCTTAACGGGGATATCACCTGTGCCCATGATACGGTACTCTACCTTGCCGTCAGCGCCCATAACGGAGTCCTTGACCTGGATATACTTGATGTACTCGCCGAGGTTAGTGACAGTAGTCTCAGGAGACTCACCGTTGAAGCGGTAGGGATGATGCATATCCCACAGAGCAGCTACCTTGCGGCTTCCGACTGCTCTGAGAAGGTCAGCAAGACGCGCAGAATCGCTGTACACGCCGTTAGTCTCAACAAGGAGAGTAACATTGTAATCCTCAGCCACGGGAACGAGCTCTCTGAGGCAGTCAGCAACGTAAGCGTCGTCAACGTCTCCGCCGGGAGCGGGCTCAAGGTCGCCGAGGATTCTTATATAAGATGTGCCGAGCTTGTTTGCGAGCTTGGCATATGCGGTTATTTCTTCCTTTACAGCGTCGAACTTGTCCTTGAATTTAAGGCAGGCGCCCGAAGTAAGGCACGGGATCTCAAGTCCGAGAGTTCTTAGTTTTTCGATCGTCTTAGGTAGGTTCTCCTCCTTGAAAGGCTGTGCGTTCACGGAGAAAATTTCGTTGCCGAGACCTCTTATCTCGATTCCGTCAAAATTAAAGTCCTTAGCCATGGAGTAGATGTCAGCCCATGAAAAATCGGGGCAGGCAAGAGTCGAAAAACTGATCTTCATTTTTATCATTCCTTTGCATATTTTCGAGTATTGATTCATTAACGCTGAAATTTCTGTTTAAAGCATAGATGTCAGGAAATCAGAGCCAGCATTTTCACCTTCCTTTGTTTGGAACGATAAAAAACAAACCCGTCCCAAAGCGTAAGATTGCTTTGAGACGGGTATTATACAATACTCGCGGTACCACTCAAATTGCGGATATAAA
>DEDQ01000001.1:56506-61646 GCA_002350065.1 Ruminococcus flavefaciens | reverse complement strand
CCATCAGTTCTCTGAAATGCTTTCGCCCTGCCTATTCTTCGTCACAGCCTATGTTTAAGATTATATCATACAATGCTCCGTTTGTCAATACCTTTTTTAAAAAAAAGATTTTAATATCAATATTTGCCGCATTGTATGCTTTATGCACAAATCCGCCAATAAAATATGTATCATATTAACACAAACGTAAAACATTTCCTTTAATGCTTGTAATTTTGAAAATTAGATATTATAATGGAATTATCGGAGTTTCTCCGCAGACATTATAATAGGAGTGATACACAATGCCATTTTGTCAGAACTGCGGCAAGCTTCTCGCCGAGGGCGAGGTATGCAGCTGCACTAACTCAACAGCTAATCCTGCTCCAAACGGAGCTCCCACACAGAATACACCGCCACCGCCGCCAATGGGTCAGCCCATGTACAACAACATGGCTTATCAGCAGCAGCAACAGCCCAAAAAGCAGAGCTTATGGTGGATATGGCTCATAATCCTTCCCATAATATTAGTTGTTCTTATTATTGTCGCCATACTGGCAGCAATACTTGTTCCAGCGATGCTCGGATATACACAAAAGGCTAAGCTCTCATCAATGAACAGCACCGCAAGCAGTATTTATAAAGCTTCTAATTCTGCGCTCACCGAATTAGATGAAGAAGGCACAAAGATATACGGCTATTACATAATCTCATCAGACGAAAAGAAGAACTTCAATGTACCGTCAACCGTTAACGTTGATGATTTCTATGGTAAAATGGACAATTTCTTCGCAGACAATGACAAAGTCGACTGGTTTGTCGTTGTAGAAGGATATTCCGCTACATACGCAGCAAATTCCGAAAGCTGGGACAACAAAAAAACAGTCGGCACATATCCCGGCGGAACAGTAGACGGTCCTACTTACTACGACAATTATCATCCCAGTACCAGAACAAAAGTATCTATGAACGAGCTTTACAAGGACGCAAAGCGCAAGGTAGACGATAAGGATTCAGCTTACAGCTACAACTACGATTCATACACATTCTATTGATAAAAAATCAAGGACGGCTTCGAGCCGTCCTTTTTTTGTTTATTTGCCGATTCGTTCGACCTTCATGAGGTTAGTGGTACCTGATACGCCGAGCGGAACTCCTGCCGTGATAGCGACAAGGTCGCCGTCCTCGACAAGCCTGTGCTCTTCAGCTTCGTGAACAGCCGCCGCAAAGAGCTCATCGGTACTGTTTTTCTCGTCGATGATGTAGGGAATAACGCCCCAGCTCATATTCATCTGACGGCATACTACCTCGCTCATAGTGCAGCTTATTATCGGGCAGAGCGGACGGTATTTCGAGATAAGACGAGCAGTCTGTCCGCCGAGCGAAACAGTGATGATAGCTCTCGCGTCAAGGTCGTGAGCAGTAGTTACAGTCGCATGAGCGATAGCCTCAGCGATACTGCCATCCGGATTTGAACTGCGCTTCGAGAATCTGCCCTTGTAGTCGATGTTGTTCTCAGTCGTTTCAGCGATGAGAGCCATAGTCTTTACAGCTTCAACAGGATAAGCACCTGCTGCGGTCTCGCCGGAGAGCATAATAGCGCTCGTGCCGTCGTAGATAGCATTTGCAACGTCAGTTATCTCAGCTCGTGTCGGACGAGGATTAGTGATCATGGATTCGAGCATCTGAGTAGCCGTAACGACCTGTTTTCCGGCGTTGTAGCCTTTGTGGATAAGGCGTTTCTGAATAGCCGGTATCTGCTCGAAGGGGATCTCAACGCCCATGTCACCGCGAGCGACCATTATGCCGTCAGCGGCTTCGAGGATCTCGTCGATGTTCTCAACGCCGTCGGAATTCTCTATCTTTGCGATAATACGGACATCGAACCAGCCGAGGCTCTGAGTGAATTTTCTGAGGTAGTTTATATCAGCCGCCGAACGGACAAAGCTTGCGGCGATGAAGTCGAATCCCATTTTAGAGCCGAACTCGAGGTCGTCCATGTCTCTCTCGCTGAGATAGGGCATCGAGAGCTGAACTCCGGGAACGTTGATACCCTTGTTGTTGGAGAGCTTTCCGCCGTGGATAACGCGGCAGATGATATCGGTCTTGGTGACCTTTTCTGCAACGAGCTCAATAACACCGTCGTTGATGAGTATACGAGTACCGATGCTGACGTCGCGCGGGAGCTTGCTGAAGCTGATGCTTCCGACTTCGGCAGTGCAGGGAACGTCCTCAGTAGTGAGAGTATATGTGTCGCCGTCATGAATCTCAACAGGCTTATCATCGACAAATTTGCCGAGACGTATCTCCGGGCCCTTTGTATCGAGCAGAGTCGCAACGGGGAGGTCGAGCTCCTTTCTGAGGCGCTCTATCTGGCGGAAGCGCTTCTCATGGGTCTCGTAGTCGCCGTGGGAAAAGTTAAAGCGGGCAACGTTCATGCCTGCGAGCATGAGCTCGCGCATAATATTTTCGTCATCTGTAGCAGGACCTATAGTGCATACTATCTTGGTTTTTCTCATGTATGTGTATCTCCTTAGTCGTCAAGCTTTCTGAGCTTGGCGTAATTTGCCATAATTTTTTTAGTGCCGACCTTTTCAAAAGCAATCTCAAGCATGGAATCGTTCGACATCGGCTTCACGGAAAGGATAGTTCCCTCGCCGAAAATGCTGTGAGCGACCTTTTCGCCGACCGTATAAGTCACGACCTCCTTAGCAGCACCGGAGCTCCGCTTTTCGCGGGCAAGCTGCTGCTGGAGCGATGATGAACGCACCTCGGTAACGGAGTTATCCTTCTCCTCGATACGGCTGCGGACTGCCGCGGCGTTGTCGTTCTTGTATATCATATCCCTGCCTATCTCGCGGATAAAGCGGGAAGTAACGTTATGCTGGGTCTGACCGAAGAGCATTCTGCGGCTCGCACTGGTGATATAGAGCTGCTTTTTTGCACGGGTTATCGCAACATAAGCAAGACGGCGTTCCTCCTCGGTGTCCTCTTCACTGTCGAGGGAGCGGGAGCTCGGGAAAATACCGTCCTCGAGACCGGTAACGAAAACATTATCGTATTCAAGACCCTTTGCAGAATGGATAGTCATGAGTGTTACCCTGTCGTCGGAGCCGTCATCGCGGTCAGCCTCAGTGTAGAGAGCGACCTCCTCAAGAAATCCGCCGAGCGAGGGTTCCTCAGCCTGCTCCATATACTGCACGATAGAGGTACGCAGTTCTTCAACGTTCTCAGCCTTGGTATCACCGTTTTCGAGAGCTTTCAGGCTCGCGAGGTAGCCGGTCTCATCAAGGACCGCATCAAGCAGCTCATCAAGCGGGAGGGTCTCCGCCTTTTCCATGAGCGATGTGAACATCGCCGCCGCAGTTTTAAGAGCCGAAGTCTTTTTCGCAAGCGGAGCATAGTCCTCGCAGTGAGTGATCACTTCATAAGCATTGAGCTTGAGGTCACGGCTGATATCGTCGATGAGGGCGATAGTTGAGTCGCCTATTCCCCTCTTGGGCTCGTTTATAATACGTCTGAAACGGAGCATATCATTCGGATTGTTGATAAATGCAAGGTAAGAGATGATATCCTTTATCTCCTTGCGGTCATAGAAACGCATACCGCCGTAAACTCTGTAAGGGATATTCGCCTTGACCAGCGCACGCTCGATGATATTCGACTGTGCATTCATTCTGTAAAGCACTGCATTACGCGAATAAGAGCCTGTTTCAGCATGGTCTTTCTTTATGGTATCCGCTATGAACTGAGCCTCGTCGTTCTCGTCATAAGCCTTGTACCAGTAAATCTGGTCGCCCTTTTTGCCGTCCGTCCAGAGCTTTTTCTCCTTGCGGCTTGCATTGTTGGATATAACCGAGTTAGCGGCGTCAAGGATAGTCTGAGTCGAGCGGTAATTCTGCTCGAGGCGAATGACCTTTGCACCCTCGAACTGAGCCTCAAAGCCGAGTATATTCTCAATATTTGCACCGCGGAACTTGTAAATGCTCTGGTCATCGTCGCCGACTACGCAGAGATTGCGGTGTCCCGCCGAGAGCATGGACACGAGCAGGAACTGCACATGGTTTGTATCCTGATACTCGTCGACCATTATGTATTTGTACTTATTGCGGTACTTTTCAAGCACGTCAGGGAAGCTCTTGAAGAGCTCGACTGTCTTGCAGAGGATATCGTCGAAATCGAGAGCATTTGCAGCCTGTAAGCGCTCATTATAGAGCTTATAGAGCTTGGCAATAGTCTTTTTGCGGTAGTCCATACCAGCTTCCTCGCGGAGCTGCGCAGGGGATATCATCTTGTCCTTGGCGCTGCTTATCTCAGCGAGTACCGATTTCGGAGCAAGCTGTTTTTCCGAAACGTCGAGCTCAGCCATGACATTTTTCATAAGGCGCTGGCTGTCGTCGGAATCGTATATAGTGAAGTCTCTGCCGTAGCCGAGAGCCTCTATCTCACTGCGGAGTATCCTTACGCAGGCAGAATGGAAGGTAGAAGCGTGTATCATACCTGCTTCCTCGCCGAGCATAGCCGCAAGGCGCTCTTTGAGCTCACCGGCCGCCTTGTTGGTAAAGGTTATCGCGAGGATATTCCACGGCTTTACGGGTTCGCTTGCAATAATGGAACGGATAAATTCGATGTCGTCCTCTCTGCCCTCGGCGTAATCCCTGAGAACGGAAGCGTCCATGTCGTTTATCTCCTTCGGCTCGGCGTAGTAAGCGTTGCCGAAGTTTATCATATTTGCGATACGGTTTACGATAACGGTAGTTTTACCGCTTCCGGCGCCCGCGAGCACGAGGACGGGTCCGTTGACCGTAAAAACAGCCTCACGCTGTCTGTCGTTCATGCGGCTGAAATACTTCTCGAGCGCCGCCTGTCTCAGTTTCATGAAAGATTCCTTATCCATAGATATTCTCCCTAATAATGAATTATCATGTTTTGCGGATGTCATCCCTGTGTTTTTCTGATATCTCATTTTCCGTAAATGCTGCCTAAGCATTCAAAACTTAATACAATTATAGCACATCTGTAAAAAAATATCAATATAAAATTTCAAATTCATAATAAAGCAAAAGACAGACATTTAACAGCGCGAGAGTCGACGCGGACACCGCATTATTATTGAATCTCCGTCCCGAATTTCTGCCGTCGAGCGAAAGCAGACTATCCC
>DEDQ01000001.1:52702-56373 GCA_002350065.1 Ruminococcus flavefaciens | reverse complement strand
ACCGCGCCCAAATGTTAATTATTTGTGTATTTTTAATATTTTCTATTGACTGCGGGCACCATATGGTGTATAATATATCATGTAAAGCTGCATAAAAAATGCAGAAATATATGAAGAACGGAGTTGACAGCATGAATAATATTCTTTTCGCTGCATCAGAATGTGTACCATTCATCAAAACAGGCGGTCTTGCTGACGTAGTCGGCGCACTTCCGCAATATCTCAACAAAGACGAATTTGACGTAAGAGTGATACTCCCCTATTATACCTGCATTCCCGCTAAATTCCGTGACAACTTCAAATATGTCACTCACTTTTATATGGACTACGGTCTCCGTCCCGACGGCGTTCATGTCGGAATAATGGAGTATGAATACAACGGAATAAAGTTCTATTTCGTCGATAACGAGTTCTATTTCAAATGCGACCAGCCCTACTCGTCCGATATCAAATGGGACATCGAACGCTTCACCTTCTTCTGCAAGGCTGTACTCGCCATTCTGCCTGTTATCGGCTTCCGTCCGGACATAATCCACTGTCACGACTGGCAGAGTGCGCTTATCCCCGTGTTCATGCACTCCACATTTGCAACGAACCCGTTCTACAGCTCGACCAAGACCATAATGACAATACACAACCTGAAATTCCAGGGCGTGTTCGATATCGACACATTCAAGTATAATACAGCTCTGCCGGACTATATGTTCACGTCAGACAAGCTCGAATTCCACAAGGACGCAAATATGCTCAAGGGAGGTCTCGTTTACTCGGACTACATCACAACAGTTTCCGAGACCTACGCTGAGGAGATAAAATACCCCTTCTTCGGCGAACAGCTCGACGGACTTCTCCGTGCACGTTCGGCATCGCTTCGCGGAATCGTTAACGGCATCGACTACAAGATCTTTGACCCGTCAACCGACAAGAAGATATTTGCCCAGTTCGACGCCAAGAGCGCAAAGAAGCAGAAAGCCGTCAACAAGGAAAAGCTTCAGGCAGAGCTCGGACTGCCGGTCGATAAGGACAAATACATGATAGCTATCATCTCGCGCCTGACCGACCAGAAGGGTCTCGACCTCGTAAACTACGCTATAGAGCGAATCTGCGACGAGAACACTCAGTTCGTCATCATCGGTACCGGCGAGCAGAGATACGAGAATATGTTCAGACATTATCAGTGGAAATACCCCGACAGAGTTTCCGCGAATATCTGCTACTCAGACGAGCTCGCACACAAGCTCTATGCGGCGGCTGACACAATGCTCATGCCATCACTGTTCGAGCCCTGCGGACTTACTCAGCTCATCGCGCTCCGCTACGGAACGATCCCGATAGTCCGTGAAACAGGCGGTCTGAAGGATACCGTTGTGCCCTACAATGAATTCGACGGCTCAGGTACGGGCTTCTCGTTTGCTAACTACAACGGCGACGAAATGCTCGGAGCTATCAACTACTCGAAGGCTGTATACTACGACCACCGCGCAGAATGGGATAAAATGGTCATTCGCGGCATGGAAGCTGACTTCTCGTGGAACAGTTCCGCACGTCAGTACGAGGGTATGTACAGCTGGATGATAAACTGGTAAATGAACGCAAAGAACACAATAAAAGGCGCAGTCTTTGACATGGACGGACTTATGATTGACACCGAAAAGCTCTATCTGCTCTACTGGAAAAAGGCTGCCGCAGACTTTGGCTACGATATGAAGGACGAGCACGTATTCGCGATAAGAAGTCTCGCCCGCAAATACTCAATCCCCAAGCTCAAAAGCTTTTTCGGCGAGGATTTTCCAACTGAGGAAGTCCGTGCCCGCAGGACAGAGCTGATAAATGCTCATGTTGAAAAAAACGGCATAGAGCTGAAAGAGGGACTTTTCGAGCTGCTCAACTGGCTGAGGGAGCACGGGATAAAGCTCGCAGTTGCAACAGCGACTCCGCGCGAGCGAGCGGTGCTCTACCTCACAAAGATAGGCGCATTCGATATGTTTGACGCGATAATATGCGGCGACATGATAGCTAACGGTAAGCCCGACCCCGACATTTACCTCACGGCAGCTCGAGAGCTCGGCATTCCGCCGGAGCAGTGCGCCGCCTTCGAGGACTCGCCAAACGGCATAAAAGCGGCTCATGCCGCCGGCTGTCACGCGATAATGATACCGGATATGACTCCGCCCGACGAGGAGATAACTCCCCTGCTGAGCGCAGTCTACCCCGACCTCGCACAGGCGATAAGCTACTTTGAAGGGAGGGTCTGAATTGCCCAGTAAAACGAGCGTTTCAAGGATATTCGAGATACCTAAATTCTACTATTTCGAGAGCAAGAACGATTACTCCGGCAGTGTCGGCGACTTCGCTTACAAGATAAAGTACGGCGAGAAGCTCACAGCCCTCTCATGGCACGGGCGTCTCTGCTCAGAAAAGGCAAACATCGAGCACGAAAAGGAGTTCGAGCTCTCACAGGAAGGGTTTGACGAAATGGTCAAGTGGCTCGAGGACATTTACAATGCCGATAAAAAATAAGAAAAGCGGTCAACTTCAATGTTGACCGCTTATTTTTATTCGTCTATATGACCGAACTCATTGGGCTCAGTCTGCTGCGGAGCCTCAGTCTGCTGAGGAGCTTCCGTCTGCTGCTGGGGAGCTTCGGTCTGCTGCGGAGCCTCAGTCTGCTGTTGAGGAGCTTCCGTAGGAGCCTGAGTTTCAGCCTGAGTCGGAGCCTGAGTCTCGGGCGGAGCTACATTGGCATTCTCGGGGAGGTAGTAAACGATGAGCTTCTTACCGTCCTTATTGCTGTAGTAGGTTCCGGGAGCGACAGTCTTTCCGTCGACCTGAAGCTGAGTTATAGTATTGGGATAGCCCCAGGTATTATTTGAAACAACAAGTGAGAAGTTTGAGATACCCGCTTCTTTAAGTCTGTTTTCGTACTGTGAAACAGTCAGACCGTTGTAATCAGGGATATTCGCGCCCTCCTTGCCCTTGCTTACCTTGAGCTTTACAAGACAGCCCTGAGACACTTCAGTACCGGGAGCGATATCCTGCTCAAGGATAACATCGGCTTCTTTTTCGTCGTTGTAATCGTAAGTTACCTCAAATTTGAAGTAATCCTTGTACTTCTCCTCAGTGAGACTGAAGAACTTGCCGACAAGCTCCGGCATTTCCGTATCGGGTTTTGCCTCTGTAGTCGGAGCAGTTTCGGTCTCGCTCGTAACGATATTCTCGGAAAGTGACGACGACGAGCGCGAGAAATCGCTATCATCTTCATCTGAATTTGAGAACGCCTTCATGATGAAAACGCCGATTATGAGCAATATCGCGAGGAAGAGAATACCGATTATTATCGGTATCTTAATGCGGTCAACGGTGTTGACCTTCTCGTAGTTGTATTCCTCCTCATATCCGTCCTGCGGCTCGTCGTAGTAATACGGCTGACGCGGAGGCTGCTGAGGCGGATATGGCTCGTTGTAATAATTCTGCGGCTGAGGCTCACGCGGATACGGAGCCTGCTGCGGAGGCTCATTATACGAGTGGTTCATCTCCTGACGCGGCGGCTCCGGAGCATATGCCGCTCTTACGGGAGAGGGCTGCTCGAAGAGGCGTGTAACGAGCTCGGTGATAGTCTGTATACGGTCTCTGCCGTTGAGGTGCATACCCTCCATGATAACGCGCGAAAC
>DEDQ01000001.1:47996-52660 GCA_002350065.1 Ruminococcus flavefaciens | reverse complement strand
GAATCAGCGGGCATACAGCCTGTGAGAGTTCTGTAGAGCAGAGCACAGACGCCGTAAACGTCAGTCCATGAGCCCTGACGGCTCGAGCTGCTTGCCGAGTACTGCTCGGGAGCTGCATAGCCCTTGAAGAGCTCATACTCGAGTCCGGCATTAGCAGTTCTAACGGCTGAAACGCAGAAGCCCGAGAGCTTCAGCTCGCCCTTGTCGTTGATATAAACGGTATCAGGACTGATAGCACGGTGGATAATGCCAGCGTTGTGAAGGATACCGATAGTAGTGAAGAGCGGCGGGAATATCTTCGAGACCTGTTCCCAGCTCAGCTCGCCGGCATTGTCCTTGAGATAGTCGAGCATCTTCACGCCGTCGATATTCTCGAAAACGGTATATGTAGTATTATTCTCAGCAAACATATCGAGCACAGGATTTATATTCGAGTTGTTCCTGAGTCTTGCAATAGACTTATTGAGCTCGGTATATTCAGCCATGAAAGCCTTATACTTAGCGAGATTGTTATAATTAACGCTTATAGTAGCCCTGTTTCTAACTCTTGTACAGAGAGTAACGGGCATATACTCCCTCAGCATGACCTTGCAGCCGGTGGAGATATCATGACCGATATATGTAGCGCCCTCGCCGTTGGAGCTTAAAAGTATGCCAACGAGGTATCTGTCGCGGAGGACAGTACCGGGGATTATATACATGGGGTCATGGGGAGTATTATCGTCGAATCCGCAGTGGGGGCAGATATGCAGGTCGGAATCGAACTTTTCCATACATCTGTAACAGAATCTACGTTCTCCCAAAGCAGTTCCTCCTTTACGTAACAAAGATAATGATACCTGATAACGGTATCATATCTATTTTATCAGCATTTTAGTAAAATGTCAACCAAAAAATTGAATTATCCACCTGCCGGAGCGAAATTGTATTACTTTTGTAATAATTAGGACTGCCGGTGTACTTAAATTGTAATATTTGACATTAAGATAACAGGCGTTCAGCTCTTGAGGAGCTCCTGAGCAGCGAGCATGACGCCGAGTTTTCCGCTCGTGTAGGTTATGCCTCCCTGCATCCATACTGCATAGGGCTCGCGGAGCGGAGCGTCAGCTGAGAGCTCGATAGAAGCTCCCATAGTGAAAGCTCCCGCCGCCATGATGACCTGGTCGGTGTAGCCGGGCATATCCCACGGCTCGGGAGTCACAAACGCATCAACGGGAGCTCCGCTCTGGATACCGCGGCAGAAAGCGCAGAGCTTCTCCGGCGTACCGAGCTGTATAGCGGTGATGATGTCACCTCTGGGGTCGTCCTTGCGTGGCGAGCACTGGTAGCCGAGCATGGTGAAGAGCTCACTGGCGAATGCGGAGGTCTTGAGCGCGGCAGCAACAACGTCCGGAGCCATGAACCAGCCGAGCAGTATCTCGCGGTTCATACCGAGGGTGCATCCTACCTCCTTGCCCATGCCAACGCAGGTAAGACGGTACGAGCACTTCTCGACGAGGTCAGCTCTTCCGGCGATATATCCGCCGGTGCGGGCGATACCGCCTCCGGCGTTCTTGATGAGCGAGCCGACGAAGATATCAGCTCCCGCATCGGAGGGCTCACGCACATCAACGAACTCGCCGTAGCAGTTGTCGACCATGACGATAGCGTCGGGCTCACCTTTTTTGATAGCCTTTACCATTTTTTCGATATCATCTACAGTAAACGCCGGACGGAGCGAATATCCGCGCGAACGCTGTATATACGCAACTTTAGCACCCTTAACAGCGGAAGTTATGCCCTCATAGTCGGGAGTTCCGTCAGCGAGGAGGTCTACCTGACCGTACTCAACGCCGTAATCCATGAGCGAGCCGTTACCCTTTTCGCCGGCAATGCCTATGACCTCTTCAAGCGTATCGTAGGGCTTGCCGGTAACGGAAACTATCTTGTCACCGGTGCGGAGAACTCCGAACAGAGCAGTCGAGAGGGCGTGAGTACCTGATACGAAATTGGCACGTACAAGCGCGTCCTCGGTGCCGAGCACCTGAGCGAATACCTTGTCGATGACATCTCTTCCGATATCGCCGTAGCCGTAGCCGGTGGAGCCGTAAAAGCACTGCTCGCTGACGCGGTTATCCGCGAACGCCTTCAGCACCTTTGCACCGCAGTATTCGGCAGTTTCCTCAATCTTGCGGAAAGCCTTCTGACAATTTGCCTCAGCCTTTTCTGCAAGCTCCATGAGCTTGGGGTCAAAGCCGTAAATCCTTGAAATATCCTTATTCATTGTAAACCTTCTTTAATATATTTTAAACCTGTTCGCCCAAAATTATGCCATGCGTCCCTTTGAAACGCTGTCCTTCTCGACATCTATACGCTCGAGGACTATCTCGTGCTCGACCTCGCGGAAGCCTATCTCGCGGTAAAAGCTCACTCTTACGTCGAGCGCGAGCAGGTAAGCTCTCTTGCCGTTATTATTGAGGAAGAGCGCGAGCCATTTCAAAAACTCGCGGGCATAGCCGCTGCCGCGGGCGGACACCTTAGTTGCTACCTGACCGATAAGAGCAACGTTGCCGATATCGAATACGACGGAAGCCGTCGTCGAGCCGCGATATGTGAGCACCCGGCTTATGCCGTGGCGGCACCGGTGGGAGGTATCCGTGTACCAGAGGGAAAAATCCGCGATATTCGGGAACCCCTCGCTTAAAATTGTATATACATCGGGCAGAGCCGGGTCGAAATCGACGAACTCCTCCGCGAACTTGTAGCTGTTCTCGTCGGGAACGAGCTCGAAAACGGTGCGGTTGAGCCTCTGATATCGGGAGCCCGTCTCAAGTCCGGCGAGTATTTTCTGGTCGCCCTCGATGCGGAACGGCTGATTCATATCCACGAACATCTGAAGCTCCTCAGTCGCCTCGAGCTGACCGTCACCGCAGATTATGAGGGTAGAGTTGATGATGAACATATAAGCCGTGCCGACAGCGCCGTACTCCCCTGCCACCTTGTAAAAGCGGCAGAAATCGTACCCGGCACCGTATGCTTTCATGTAAGCGAGCATCTTCCGCCCCGACAGTGTTTTCAACAGCAGGTCGCGGTCGAGCTCGCTGTCACTTTTTATCAGAGATATCATAGGCTGTTTATCCTCTCGGCAAGTGTTTTCACGAGCTGATACGAGGGCTCGAGGTCTGCCTCAGCGATAACGCAGGACGCGCTGTGGAGGTATCTGCACGGCAGCGAAACGGCTATAGTACGTACTCCGCCGCAGCTCGTATGGATAGCTCCGGCATCATTTCCGCCGGCGATCATGGTCTTGGTCTGACAGCATATCTGCAAGCCGCGGGCAGAATCCATAGCAAGCTGATACAGCCCCTTGTCGTAGACAGTGCTCCTGTCCATGAAGCTGATAACAGGACCGTCTCCCAGCCAGCACACTCTCTTAGTACCGGTCACGCCGTCGATATCGGCAGCGGTCGTAGCTTCGAGGACTATGGCGAAGTCGGGAGCTACGCTGAATGCAGAAGCCTGCGAGCCGCGGAGACCTATCTCCTCCTGAACATTGAAAACGAAGTAAGTGTCGTATTCGGGCTGCTCCTGAATAAGTCTTATCATCATAGCGCAGCCAACACGGTCGTCTATCGCCTTAGACTTTATATTCGCGCCGAGCTGAGTGAACTCGGAATCGAAGTAAACGCTATCGCCGAGGGAGACATACTTCATGGCTTCCTCGCGGTCGCGGGCGCCGATGTCGATGTACATATCGTCTATCTTAGGAGCCTTTTCGCGCTGCTCCTTTGAGAGATTATGCACCGCAGTCGAGCCGATAACACCCGGGAGGCGGTCTTTTCCGACTCTGACCTGACGGGCGAGGACAACTCCTGCGTTTATGCCTCCGACGGGAGCAAATGCGAGAGTACCGTCGCTGTTTATGTAGGTGACTATGAATCCTACCTCGTCCATATGAGCGCATATCATGAGCTTTTTATCCGCGGACTTTCTGCCCTTGCGGAAGCAGATAAGGCTGCCGAGGGGGTCGACTTTATACTCGCAGTACGGAGCTATCTTGCTGATAATGAGCTCGCGGACAGCGGATTCTCCGCCGGAAACGCCGTCAGCAAGGCAAAGCTCTCTGAGAAGCTCTTTCATCACTGCACCTCCTTGATGTACGCCGCGATGAGGTCGGCGGTAAGTCTCACGTCATCAAGGTCAATGACCTCGACCGGCGTGTGCATATTCCTGAGCGGGATAGAGACAGTGCAGGTCTCAGCCCCGCCGCGGCTGACTGAATAGCGGTCGGCATTGGTCGAAGTCAGACCGTTCATGACCTCTGTCTGATAGGGTATGCTGCTACTTTCAGCCGCTCTCATGAGTTCATTCGTTACATCGCGTGACAGAGAAGGAGAAACGCCTATCATCGGTCCTTTGCCGAGGAAGCCGCACTTCTTCTCGTTTTCGCCCTGAGCCATAGCAAAGCTTACATCAACTGCAAGAGCAATGTCCGCGTCAAGGGTATACGCGCCGATTTTGGCGCCGCGCTCGCCGAGCTCCTCCTGCGTCGAGAAGTTCACAGCAACGTTATATCTGAGCTTTTCGCCCCTGAGCTTATCAAGTGCGAGCAGTATAGCCGCAACTCCGCAGCGGTCGTCGAGAGCTCCGCCTGTAACGCGCTCGCCGAGCAGAGAACGGCACTT
>DEDQ01000001.1:46784-47671 GCA_002350065.1 Ruminococcus flavefaciens | reverse complement strand
TATCCGCGCAGGAGCGACAGAGCAAGCTCAGCCGCCGCAGATTCGCTTCCCGAAGCGCCTGACGCCTCTGAAAGGCTGAAAAGCATATCTTTGAGTTCCATAAAAAGCACCTCTTAAAAAACATTAACTTATATTATAACACAATCTCACGAAAAACGCAACACTAAAAAAGACTGCAAGGTGAAAATTCCTTGCAGTCCATAGTATCAGTGATAGTATGAGTCGATATGCAGATATTCCTCAAGCGTGAGATTCGGGTCGCCGGCAGCATTTGCAGCCTCGCGTATCTTCTTAGCAACGTCCTTGCCGACGTAGCGGATATGCCACGATTCGTACTTGTAGCCGGTAACGCCTTCTTTGCCCTGCGGATAGCGCAGAATGAAGCCGTAGTCATTGCAGTGAGCCGCAAGCCAAGCCGCCTCGGGAGTTCCGGTGAACGAATCATCAGCGCAGTTGACATCTATTGCAAGACCGGTCTGATGCTCTGAATATCCCGGTCTGGCAGAGAACGTATCAGCCGCCGCCTGACCGTATGTGTTAACGTAGTTGTTATACAGCTCGCTCTGGTAGTCATAGGAGCGATAACCCGATATAACGCCCATAGTAAGTCCCTCAGCCGCCGCGTCATTTGCAAGCTCCTGAAAAGCGTTATATGTTTCCGAAGTAAGCCCGCCCGGAGCGTAGCTCTGCGGCACGGGATAGCTCTTATTTGCGACAAGAATGCCGTCGATGTAGGTGATGCCGTCTATCTGCTGAGTTCCCTCGGCTTTTTTCACAGTGACCTTCACCTCCGCGCCGAGAGACGTATCCTCGCTTGAAACGACCCTGACGATGCATGAGCCCTCGCTCTTGCCGGTGATATTTCCGACGCTGTCAACAGTTGCGAT
>DEDQ01000001.1:7288-46708 GCA_002350065.1 Ruminococcus flavefaciens | reverse complement strand
TATTTCAGCGTCTGACCGACGATAATATCCGCAGATGTATAGCTGAGCGTAAGACCGCTTACGTGCTTGTCGCCTATCTCAACGCCGGCAGCAGTAGTCGTTTCGGTCTCGGAAGCCGTCGAAGCCGTAGTTCCGGAAGCGGCAGTAACAGCACCTCCGGCGACTTTCATTTCAGTAGTCGGCTCTGCGCCTCCGCTTGCAGGAGGAACAGTTCTTCCGCAGGCTGAAGCTGTGAAAAGATAAGCCATAGCCGCAGCGAAAACTGCACCTTTCAGAAACTTTTTCTCCATTTCATCATCTCCATATCGCATATGATATAGTGTTTACTTATGCAAACATTATACTCCATTAAAATGGATTTGTAAAGCTTTTTTCAAAAATAATATAAAATTTACAGTCCCGAGAGGTCGAAATCAGGGACATATCCCGCATCAGCGGAGGACTTTTCCTGCGTGAAGCCCTCAAGACCGAGCTCAGATGCTCGGCGGACGACGCTGTTGTACTCCATTTTTGTCACGCGGCGTTTAAGCTCGGGGAAGCTTTCGGGAACGAAATCAAACGGTGTGTACTGGTTCATTATGCTGACGAGCACTTGCTCAGGGGAGGTATTTTCCGCTATCCATTCCATTATCCTCATGCTGTCGTGACGGCAGCCCGGCAGAACGAGGTGACGTATCACCGTACCGCGCACGAGCCCGCCCTCATCGTTGAAGCGGAGCTCCCCCGCCTGACGAATCATCTCGCGGACAGTCTCCGCGGCGTAGTCGAAATAATCCGGAGCGGCAGAATACCGCGAAGCGAGCTCCGGAGAGAAATACTTTATGTCCGGCAGGTAGATATCCACAAGCCCGTCGAGCATTTTCAGCGTGGAAACGAGCTCATAGCCTCCGGTATTGTAAACGACGGGAATTGTCAGCTTATGACGTATCTTTTCGAGTGTATATACTATGTGCGGCACGAAATGAGTGGGCGTAACGAGCTCGATATTGTCCGCGCCGATATCCTGCAAGCGGAGGAAAACGTCGGCGAGAGAGCTTTCCGGCAGCTCCTTTCCGAAGCGTTCAGAGCTTATCTCATGATTCTGACAATAGACGCACCGCAGACTGCACCCGCTGAAAAAGACAGTTCCCGCGCCGTTTTTATATGATATGCAGGGCTCCTCCCACTTGTGAAGCGAAGCCTTAGCCGCCGCGGTGACAGCTCCCATGCCGCAGAAGCCGGTGCAGTTATAGCGGTCAGCACCGCATTTTCGCGGACAGAGCGTACAGGCTGAATATTCCGGAAACATCATTTTTTGAAATACTCCTCAACAGTCAGTTTTCCGCCTGTCGAGCGGTAGGAATAGTAAACGAGCATATATGAAGCGTCCTTTGAATCAATAGCTTTATCGATGTTGATATCAGCAGCATATCGCACCTCAGCACTTATATCCGGCTTGCCGCCGGTCGCTTCGGAGGCGTAGACGTTGAGGACGAATGTCGCGTCCTTGGAATCGACTTTCATATCGCCTGTGGGGTCTCCGAGCGTGTACTTCTTCTCCGGTACCGGAGCTGTGGAAGAAGTTGAAGCCGCCGTGGTCTTGGTTGATGTGGAGGTAGTTTTTGCAGACGTAGTAGTCGTGGTAGTTGTAGTCGTAACAGGAACAGCTCCGAGTGAAACGAAGGTATACCCGTACTTTTCCGCATACTTTTCGGCTGTGGAGCCGTCATAGCCCTTTATCACGCCTGTATAGGTCTTGGCGTCGTTTGCAAAGGTAGTGGGACGGTCGAATATCTCGCACTCAGGGTCGAGAATGGTCACTGACTTCAGTCCCGAGCATTTGACAAACGCCTGCATACCGATGCTTTTCACCGAGCTGGGAAGCGTAACGGAAGTCAGCCCCGAGCATTCGTTAAAGGCGTTGTCGTGAATCTTTACAACAGACTTCGGTATAGTGAGGGTCTTCATGCTCTGGCAGTAATAGAAAGAATTTCCGCATATCTCGGTAACTCCGTAGGGTATCGCCACATCGCCGGAGCTGAGATTTCCGTTTATCAGCAGTCCGTTCACGATAACGAAGGGATTCTCGGCGCTGCGCTGCTTGTCAAGCCACTTTGTACTCGCGAATGCGAGGTCGCCAATATATGTGACCGACTTCGGAATACTTATCTCGCTGAGCTTCTTGCACATCGCAAACGAGCTTGAACCGATATTCGTGACGCCGTCGGGGATAACTATAGAAGTGAGTTCCTTACAGCCGGAAAACGCGTAGGTATTTATCCTTTGCAGCGTAGACGGAAGGCTGACAGATGTGAGAGCAGTGCAGCTCTCGAAAGCCTGTCCGCCGATGCTTGTGACGCCCTCCCTGACGATAACGGAGGTGATTTTGTCCTTGTATTCAGCCCACGGGACGGTATAATTTGAATTGCGGTCGTACATAGCTCCCGTACCGGCAACAGTGAGAGTTTCCTCAGAATCGAGCGTCCATGTGAGTGATTTTCCACAGCTTCCGCTCGCAGTGATATCCGCAGCGTCAGCAGTTATAAGGCTGAGACCGGCATATCTCACCGGCTGAGCAAAAGCTCCGCACAAGAGCGACACCGCAAGCGCCGCCGCAATGATGTTTTTAGTCCTCATACGAGCACCTCCGTACATAATATATTACGCATATTATACCATACTCCGCAGGATTAATCAAGCGGAACTACAAACAAAAGATAGGTTTTCAAAACAGATTCAACATAAAAACCGCACTTTTTGGGTTGATTTTTATTACAGTCCGTGATATAATAAGAAAGTATTACTAAATTACAGGAGATAGCAATATGAATAATTCAATTTACGCTAAACAGATAAACGATATCGTAGCCGAGGTCAAAAAGGCTGTTATCGGCAAGGATACCATTGTCATCAAGACCCTGCTCGCCATACTCAGCAAGGGACATATCCTCATCGAGGATATCCCCGGCGTGGGAAAGACAACTCTCGCCCTCGCATTCTCGAAGGCTCTCTCGCTCGAGCACAACCGTATGCAGTTCACTCCGGACGTGCTCCCCTCGGACGTTACCGGCTTCTCGGTATATAATAAGGTCAAGAACGCATTCGAGTTCCGTCCGGGCGTTGCATTCTGCAATCTCTTTCTCGCGGACGAGATAAACCGTACCTCGAGCAAAACACAGTCGGCGCTGCTCGAGCTCATGGAGGAAAAGAGCATAACCGTTGACGGCAACACATACAAGCTCCCCGAGCCTTACACCGTTATCGCAACGCAGAACCCCATAGGCTCAGCAGGAACTCACAACCTCCCCGACTCGCAGCTTGACCGCTTCATGATAAAGCTCAGCATGGGCTACCCAGATTTCGGAGGCGAGGTAGCGATACTCAAATCGAAGTTCAACTCCAACCCGCTCGACAACGTCCAGCCTGTGGTAAATGCCCGCATGATAATCGAGCTTCAGGAGTACATCTCGAATATCCACGTTGACGACAGCATATACGAATACATAGTAAGCCTCTCGGCAGCAACGAGAAATCACCCGATGATAAAGCTGGGAATCAGTCCCCGAGGAACACTCGCGCTCATGCAGATATCCAAGGGCATCGCCGCCGCTGTGGGCAGAGACTACGTGATCCCCGACGACATCATCTACATATGCAAAGACGTTTTCGAGCATCGTATAATCCTCAGCTCGAAGGCAAAGCTCTCGGAGGTAAGCGCCGGCGACATCATCAGCGACATCATCAAGAACACACCTGCTCCGGCAGTATCCGAAAACAAGGTCTGAACCATGCTCGCAATAAAGATATTCTTTGCCGTGCTGATAATCATCTGCGCGGTATTCTACGTAATGTATCTGTGGGATTTTGCCCTTGTGCTGCTCATTGTCATAGCGGCTGTGCCGGTACTGATGTTCATCACCACGCTCATCACCAAGCTGCTGATAAGAGTCGAGCTCGTACCCGTACACAATACAGCCTCAAAGCACGAGAATTTCCCGCTCCAGCTCAGGATAAGCAACAAGAGCCCCTTTCCTGTCGGAAAGGCAAATGCGCATATTGAATACTACAACGTATTCAACAACGCGATAAATTCATTCGACCTGCAAATGCCGATACAGCCGCTCAACGACCAGAGCGCAATGTTCCAGCTGAGCTCGCGCTACTGCGGCATAGTCAACGTAAGCTGTGCCTATATCACGATAACCGACCCGCTGAGGATATTCCGCTTCCGCGTCGGAAAGCACAAGAGCACCTCTGTCGCGGTGCTCCCCGAGGGACAGGCTATCGGCGGCGAGGTCTCATACGTTGACAGAGCTGCCGAGGAGAGCGAGGTCTTTTCCGAATTCAAGCCCGGCGATGACCCATCAGAGGTATTCGACCTGCGCGGCTATCACCCCGGCGACAAGCTGAACCGCATACACTGGAAGCTCAGCTCGAAGCGGAGCGAATTCATCGTCAAGGACTACAGCCTGCCTGTGGATATCCCCTGCACGCTCTTCCTTAACCTGAAAAACTACGAGCCTGAGAATTCACGCTTTACTCTTGCGATATTTGACACACTCATCGAATCGCTCGTCTCGTTATCGCAGTTCATGCTTGAAAACGAGCGTATCCACACGATAGCGTACTACAACGCAAAAAAGGAAAAATTCGTCGAGCGCTCGATAACCGATTCCGATGCGCTCGCGCTCACGATACAGGAGCTTGTGCTCTCGGTGCGCGACGACCTCTTCTGTCAGCCTCCGGACCTATATTTCGCGGAAAAGGGACAGCTCGAGCTCGCGTCATTCACGTTCATCTCCGCCCTGCCGGATACGCAGGTGCTTGAATATATCGACGAAAACGTAGACGCCGACATAAAGAACGCTCTCATCACCGTGACCTCCAACGCTGCGGCTGAGAGATACCGCTCCGGATTTGCCGAGCTGAGGACGATACCGGTCGTTGTCGGAAGAGTTACATCGTCGGTAAAAGATATAGAACTATAAAAAGGAACAGCTATGAAAAAAAAGGTCACCAAGAACACCAACGGCATCGTCATATGTGACAGCATAGTGATGTCTGTAAAGAAGAAACGTCCCGACCTGCGGAGCATAGAAGCAGTTGCAATTGCACTTGTAGGCTATATTTCGTCAGCAATGGCGTTTCTGACGATGTTCGATTTCAACTACAGCCGCATCGCGCTTCTGCTGTCAGCATTTGCGTTCGCATCTGTATATATAACCCTTGCGCTCATCGGCAAAAAGGGAGCATGGATAGCCGCCGGCACGACTATCCCGGGAATGCTCTTCGCGGTACGCATCATTGACTATATCTCGCTTGGATACAAGTATATGTACAACGTCATATACAAAACGTCATTCCACACGCAGATATCGTACTATAAGCACCTCAAGCCCGACCTTGAAAAGGTATCGGTAACAGCATTTTTCGTATTCGTGATGTGGGTACTCGCGATAGTGATATTCATCTTCACAGTCTACCGCCCGAACGCGATACCTCCCCTCATCGTCACCTTCCCCATGGTCGAGATAGGACTCTACAACGGTATCGACATCTCGATATTCTGGGGCATACTTCTCGTTGCATACTGGCTTGCGCTCTTTGCGATGACCGCAACGGATATAGGAGAATACTCCGGCGGAAACAGCGGATTCGTCCGGAAGAACAACCTCTTCTTCCCAAAGCGGCACATGAGGCTGAAGGTAACGGAAAAATGCGGACTTCTCATAATCGGCGAGGTATTCGCAGTTGCTCTGATATCGACTGTTTTCCTGAGAGTTACCCACTACCAGCGAAGCGACGAGCTCAACCGCAGGAGAACAGCAGTCCGCGACGCGGTGAATTCGTTCTCGATAGATGATTTCGCCGGAAGCATATCGAATATCACAAATGCATTCGGGATCGACTTCGAGTTTGACACTCACGACCTCGGAAATGTCGATAAGCTCAAATACAAAGACACCACCGACCTCATAGTAACATTCGAGAAGAGTGTCGACACGGCAGTCTACCTCAAGGACTATACCGGCTCGGTCTACAGCAACAACAAGTGGGACTCCTTCCCCGAGACCGACTACAGCGCTCCGGTATTTGACGATTTCAGGAAATACAGCGTATATCCTCAGCTTTTCCCGTATACGTTCAATACTATCGACAGCAACAGCACCTTTTCGTATGAAAACAAGATATGGATAGATTCAAAGCTGAAAAACACCAACCGCTCATTCGCGCCCTACGGAACGAACAACAGCGGCATCAGTGAATACAAGCACGACAGCGACGTTGTCTCGAAGAAGAAAAAGGATAACGAGTACGTCTACACGTTCAGTCCGGTCAACTGCCGCAACGCAGCAAAGACGCTCACAGACGAATCGAGGACAATGATAAACCTCACCTCGATATACGACAAAAAGACGCGTGAAAGAATAACTGAATACTGCGATGCCCACGGCTATAATACAGAGGCTTCATACTTCACATTCGACAGCGAGCTCCCGCTCAGCGCGACTATAGAGATGAACGCCCCCGACGCGCTCCTTACAGCAATGATACAGGAGGATTACGAGGACTACGTCTACGCACACTATCTTGATTATCCGGATACACCGGAGCTCAAAGAGGTGCGCGACAAAATGGCGTCACTGCTTGAAAAACGCTCCGACCCGGCAAGTGCGGAAGCGGCTGAATTCATCAGGCATAATGGCAAAAGCTGCCGCGACCTGACCGCCATGGAAAAGCTCAGCGTAATGGACGCGCTCCGCGAGGCTGTAGCTTCGCAGGTACAGTATTCGCTCGACCCCGGACGCACTCCCGGCAACCGCGATTTCGTCAACTACTTCCTGCTCGAGAATCACAAGGGCTACTGCACACATTTCGCCACATCGGGAGTAATGCTCGCGAGAATGGCAGGCATCCCCGCACGATACGCGACCGGCTACGTCATCGTGACCGATGATTTCTGCGACGATAACCTCGACTCATCCGGCTCGTATACGATAACCGTCAAGGACAACCGCAGCCACGCATGGCTGGAGATATACCTCAACGGCTACGGCTGGGTGCCATATGAATTCACAGCCGGCTACTCGGAATCGTCCATAGACACGACTCCGACGACCGCTTCAAAGGAATCAACGACCACGACCACCACAACTACGCAGACGACCTCGGCAGAGACCTCGAAAACCAAGGATACATCTTCCGGAGAGACAGACCCCGCCACATCAGCCTCCTCCGCAGTCTCTACCGCAACAACGGCAGTTACCGGAAAGACAGCTCCAAGCTCAGTCCCTGCAAAGCACGGCTCCGGCGAGGACTCACACATCTTCGAGGAGCTGAGATTCATACTTATGCCGCTCTGCGTGCTCGCAGCAGCGATAGCCGCAGTCCTTATACGGCGAGCTCTGATACTCCGAAGCCGGAGGAAGCGCTTCACGGAGGGCGATACAGTCAAGCGGATACGCTATATCTACGGATTTGCCGAAAAGCTGCTCGCACTGGAAAATATAGAGCGCGGAGATACTTCATTCGCGCAATTCGCAGAAGACATCGACAAGCAGCTCGGCGGAAAGCTTTATCCCGCCGGTGGATTTGCAATGTGTACCGATACTGCGCTGAAAGCGGCATTCTCGGAGACTCCGCCAACAGCCGCAGAAATAAAGCAGTGCCGACATTTCGCTGATGAATTCGCCAAGAGCATCTACGCGAAGTCAGGCAGGCTGAGAAAGATATACCTCAGATTCATCAATGTCATCATTTGACCGATACGCTGACACTTTACAAAGTGTCAGCTATTTTTTTGCCCGTATTCCTTGACTTTATCGTTGAAAAATGGTACAATAGTTGTATATGTTTTAATGAAGGTGATAGTTTGAACGTTAAGTTATTAGCATACACACCCGAGCCGGAAAAAACTGTCGCAACAGCCGCAAAGCTCTGCTATTCGAGCTCCGGCATCAGTGACCTCCGCGACGGTCTTACAGATGAAAAAACAGCTTCATTCATAGATATGCTCGTATCCATCGGGCACGAAAGCGTCATGGAGCACGTAAGCTTTACATTCGGCATAGAGGGTATCTCCCGTGCCTGCTCGCACCAGCTCGTCCGCCACAGGATAGCTTCGTACAGCCAGAAGAGCCAGCGCTACGTAAACGAGAACGGCTTTGAGTTCATAACTCCGCCCGAGATAGAGGCTCTGCCCGAAGCAAAGGCTGAGTTTGACAAGCTCATGGAGGAGATAACTGCCGGCTATGACCGTATCGCTGATATCCTCACCGAGAGCCACAAGGCAAAGCTCGCAGCCGCCGGCGAGGACGAAAAGTCCGCAGCTTCAAAAGCGCGCAAGCTCGCCAACGAGGACGCCCGCTTCGTACTTCCGAACGCGTGCGAGACAAAAATAGTCGTAACAATGAACGTCCGCTCGCTGTTCAACTTCTTCCGTCACCGCTGCTGCAACCGTGCTCAGTGGGAGATAAGAGCAGTCGCAAACGAGATGCTCCGTCAGTGCCTTGAAGTTGCACCGAACATCTTCGCACACGCGGGACCTTCATGTGTAGCCGAGGGAAAATGTCCCGAGGGCAAAATGACCTGCGGCAGATTCAATGAAGTGCGCGAACACTTCGCAAAACTGAAAAATTCTTGAGGAGCTGCGTTGAATGCTCGAATTCAGAGATATCACCCTATCCGACAGAGAAAGGGTACAGCGAGCGCTGACTGCTTCCGATTTCATGGGCTGTGAATACTCCTTTGCTAACAATCTCGCGTGGAGAAGGCTTGCCGATTCAAAAATCTCCTTTTACAAGGACTTCTACATCTGCGGAGCCTTCGGCGGAGATACGCCCCGCCCGAGATTCATACTCCCAGCCGGAACAGGCAACTATAAAGAGGTCATCGGCGAGCTCAGACGCTTCTCCGAAGCAGAGGGCAGCCCGCTGATACTAACAAGCGTGACCGACCGCGGACTCGAGCTCCTGAGCGAGCTCTTCCCCGGCGAATACACAGTCGAAGAAGACAGAGACAGCTCCGATTACATCTATCTCCGCAGCGACCTTGCAGACCTGTCCGGCAGGAAATACCACGCCAAGCGCAATCACCTCGCCCGTTTCAAGGAGCTGAACTGCGAATACTCGCTCATTACCGAGAACGACCTCGATGAATGCATCATCTTCTGCACCGAGACCTACAACAACGCCGACAGCCCGGACCATTCGTTCATAGCCGAGCAGTTCGCGATAAACACATATTTTTCCCACTTCCGCGAGCTCGGTCTCGCAGGAGGGATAATACGCGCGGAGGGAAAGATCATCGCCCTGACTCTGGGCGAAAGGCTCAATTCCGACACATTCTGCGTCCACATTGAAAAGGCAGATACGGCATATGCCGGTATCTACGCCGGCATCAACAACCTGTTCGTGCGAAGCAGCATGGACGGCATGAAATACGTCAACCGCGAGGAAGACCTCGGCATAGAGGGCTTGCGCAAGGCAAAGCTCTCGTATCACCCGACGTTTATCCTCAGAAAATATACAGTCACATTCAAATGAAAGGAAATCACTATGATCTACGTTTTTCTCGCTGAAGGCTTTGAAGAAATAGAAGCTCTTACACCTGTTGACCTGCTCAGAAGAGCGGGCAAGAAGGTAATAACCGTCGGAGTCGGCGACAGCGTGATAGTCGGCTCGCACGGCATTCCAGTTGTACCGGACACTATCGCTCAGGAAGCTCCGCTCACAGACGAGCTCGAGATGATAATTCTCCCCGGCGGAATGCCCGGAACTCTCAACCTTGAAAAATCCCCCTACGTGCAGGCAGCAATCGACTTCTGCATGGAAAAGGGACTCCCCATAGGCGCTATCTGCGCAGCTCCGTCGATACTCGGACACAAGGGCATACTCAGCGGCAAAAACGCCGTATGCTACGAGGGCTTCGAGGCTCAGCTCGAGGGAGCAAAGATAGGCTCGGGAGCAGTTGCCGTTGACGGAAACATCATCACAGCCCGCGGCGCAGGAGTTGCAGTACAGTTTGCACTCGCGCTTGTGGAAAAAGCTGTTTCAAAGGCAGAGAGCGACCGCCAGTTCAAGGCTATACTCTGCGAAAAATGAGCGATAAAAAGGAACTCCGCAGCCACTTCACAGAAGTCCGGAAGGCGGCACGTTCAGATGAAAAGGACAGGCTCATAGCTGCAAGGCTGATGTCCCTTGAAGAAATCGGGAACGCCGATACAGTGCTGATGTTCGCATCATTCGGCTCCGAGATAAACACATGGGAGATAGCCGGGAAGCTGCTCACCGCGGGCAAGAAGCTCGCATATCCGAAATGCGGCAGAGGCGGAGTCATGACCTTCCACCTTATAAGCGGCACCTCTGACCTCAAAGCCGGCGCTTACGGCATATCCGAGCCGGAAAGCTCCCTTCCCTGCCCCGATATCACAAGCCGGACCGTCTGCATCGTGCCCGGACTTGCATTCACAGAAGCAGGAGCAAGACTCGGCTACGGCGGAGGCTTCTACGACCGCTTTCTTGAAAAATATCCCGAAATGCCGACGATCGCACTCGCATATGAAGCAATGTTAACAAAGGCTCTGCCGACAGAAAGGCACGATGCCGCTGTAAAATACATCGTTACCGAAGAAAGGACGGTGCTCTGTAAATGAACGATAACAGAGACGCTATAAACGACATTCTGAGCGAGCTTGACAGAAAAAAAGAGCTCGCAGATGCTCCGCCCGAGGCGCCAGCTCCGGAGGGAACAGCTCCGCAGGAGGCTCCCGAGCCGGAATACGAACCGCTTCACGAAGCGGCTCCGGAGGAAAGCTCCGAGCCCGCAGCGTCATACCCCTCACACGGCTATGACGACGCTCCCCGAAGCGCCGCTCCGACCCGCGGTAGCAGACCCGCTCCTCAGCACCCGAACGAGCAGATGCACAGAAAGAAAAAGCGCAGGAAAAAGGCTTCAAACAGGCTTCCGGGCGTTCTGATACTCACAACGCTGATATTCGGCATCTCCATAATCCTGTCGCTTGTAATAATCAGCTTCGGCAAGGATATGCTCGGCATCGGCGAGAGCGACAACACTCAGCTCATAGTTGTTCCCGAGGGAGCAAACACCGAAGAGATATCAGAGCTTCTCAAAGACGAGGGAGTTATCAACTCGCCGAAGGCATTCCAGCTCTTCTCGCGCATGAGAAAGAGCGACAAGGGCTACGTTGCCGGACAGCACTTCGTCCGCCCGAACATGGCATACGAGGCTATAATCGACGAGCTCACAAAGATACCGAGCGTTGAAAAGGGCGCATCTATCGAGATAACCTTCCCCGAGGGAATCACACTCATTGACGCCGCAAACCTGCTTGAAGAGAACCACATCTGCGACGCCAAGGACTTCATCTTCTACTTCAACTCAGGCGGTTACAACTTCGACTTCGAGAAGGAGCTCCCCATTGATACATCGCTCAAATTCGAGAAAATGGAGGGCTACCTCTTCCCTGATACCTACTTCTTCTTCGAGAACAGCGAGCCGGAAGAGGTCTGCCAGAAGATATACTACAACTTCAACGAGAAGATGACACCTGAGAGAATGGCTAAGGTAAAGGCAAGCGGACTCTCACTTGACCAGGTAATAACCTTTGCATCTATCGTCCAGAAGGAAGCTCCAACCTCCGACGTTATGACCATGGTCGCATCTGTATTCTGGAACCGTCTTGAAAATCCCGACGCATTCCCGCTTCTCCAGTCAGACCCTACTTCTAACTATGCAAACGATGTTATTCGTCCGAACATGGAATACTTTGATGAGACATTCGTAAATGCATACGATACCTACAAGAGCGCAGGTCTCCCCCCCGGAGCAATCTGCAACCCCGGTACAGAAGCTATCGACGCCGTACTTGAACACTTCAAGAGCGATAACTACTACTTCATCGCCAACATCTACACCAAAGAGACCTTCTTCTCTGAGACCCTTGAAGAGCATAACGAAAAAGATGCAGAGATAAAGGCATATTACGAAGAAGTGAAGGCTGCCGAAGCTGCTGCCGAGGCTGAAGGAGAATAAACATGAATAAACTTGAAGTCCTCGCTCCCGCCGGAGACTACGAAAGGCTTACCGCCGCTCTGAGCTACGGAGCGGACGCGGTATACCTCGGAAGAAAGCAATTCGGCATGAGAGCATCGCCGATGAATTTCGAGTTCGAGGAACTCGTTAAAGCCGTAGAAGAGGCTCACGCCCGCGGCGTAAAGGTATACCTCACCTGCAACACCCTCCCCCGCAACAACGAGATACCGTTCTTCGAGCGGTTCGTCAAGGAGGCTGTTGAAGCCAGAGTAGACGCCCTCATCGTTGCCGATATCGGACTGCTCTCGCTTGTTAAGAAATACGCACCTGATATGGAGATACACATTTCTACCCAGACCGGCATCGTCAACTACGTTACTGCCCGCGAGCTTCATAATATGGGAGCGAAGCGAGTAGTCCTCGCCCGCGAGCTCTGTCTCGATGAGATAGCCGAGATACGCGCCAAGACCAGTCCCGACCTTGACATCGAGTGCTTTGTACACGGTGCGATGTGCGTTTCATTCTCGGGCAGGTGTCTGCTCTCGCAGTACCTCGTCAACCGCGACGCAAACCGCGGCGAATGCGCTCAGCCCTGCCGCTGGGGATACCACCTCGTCGAGGAGAAGCGTCCAGGCGAATACTTCCCAATTTTCGAGGACGAAAAGGGAACGTACATACTCAACGCGAAGGATATGTGCATGATAGAGCACATCGACAAGCTCGCTGAGGCAGGCGTATACAGCCTTAAAATCGAAGGCAGAGCCAAGTCAGCGTACTATGTAACAGTCGTCACTAACGCCTACAGAATGGCAGTTGACGAATACTATAAAGACCCGTACAACTTCAAGCTCCCCGACTGGATACGCGACGAAGTGTACAAGGTCAGCCACCGACAGTACAGCAAGGGCTTCTTCTTCGGAACACCCGAAAACTCCCAGTATTACGAGAACAGCGGCTATATCCGCAACTACGATGTCGTAGCCGTAGTGGATGAATGCCGCGACGGAACTGTATACTGCACCCAGCGTAACCGCTTCTTTGCTGGAGATACAGTCGAGCTGCTTTCTCCCTCGCAGAAGCCGGTAACAATGCAGCTGAACGACCTCTTCAACGAGGAGGGCGAAAAAATAGACGTTGCAAATCACGCGATGATGAAGTTCAGCTTCCCGTCGGAAATGACCTTCCCCACCGGAACTGTAATACGCAAGGCAACTGAATAAAGCTTTTACCGGAACCGATAAGGTTCCGGTTTTTTATCCGAAAAAATAAATATACTTAAATTTTGTACAAACACTTGCAATTTCCGACGTAATATGATACAATATTAACGATAGGGTTTTTTATGCCCTTATATTGTATTTTCAGGAGGAATATTCAATGTTAGTTTCAGCTACAGAAATGCTCAAAAAAGCAAGAGAAGGCAAGTACGCAGTAGGTCAGTTCAACATCAACAACCTCGAGTGGACAAAGGCTATCCTTCTCACAGCTCAGGAGCTTAACTCTCCCGTAATTCTCGGTGTTTCCGAGGGTGCAGGCAAGTACATGACAGGCTTCGAGACTGTTGCAGCAATGGTTGCAGCAATGGATAAGTCACTCGGGATCACAGTTCCGGTAGCTCTCCACCTCGACCACGGCTCATACGAGGGCTGCTACAAGTGCATCAAGGCTGGTTTCACATCTATCATGTTCGACGGCTCACACTTCCCGATCGACGAGAACGTTGCTAAGACAACCGAGCTCGTAAACGTTGCACACGGTCTTGGTCTCTCAATCGAGGCTGAGGTAGGCGCTATCGGCGGTGAAGAGGACGGCGTTGTCGGCAAGGGCGAGTGCGCTGACCCCAACGAGTGCAAGATGATCGCTGATCTCGGCGTAGACTTCCTCGCAGCTGGTATCGGCAACATTCACGGCGTATATCCTGCAAACTGGGAAGGACTCAGCTTTGAGACTCTCGAGGCTATCAACAAGACAGTCGGCGATATGCCCCTCGTTCTCCACGGCGGCACAGGTATCCCTGACGACATGATAAAGAAGGCTATCTCTCTCGGCGTTGCAAAGATCAACGTTAACACAGAGTGCCAGCTCGTATTTGCTGAGGCTACAAGAAAGTATATTGAAGCAGGCAAGGATCAGCAGGGCAAGGGATTTGATCCCAGAAAGCTTCTCGCTCCCGGATTTGAGGCTATCAAGGCTAAGGTCAAGGAGAAGATGGAGCTCTTCGGCAGCGTAAACAAGGCTTAAGAAATGGCTTGGAATTCTCAGGAACTGAACGCAGTTTACAATTTTCCTGTCGATCAGGTATACACAGCAGCGGTATATGCAGCGCAATCGCTTAAATACAACGTAAGAGTTGCAGATGCGAGCACACATAGCATACAGATAAGCTTTGGAATGTCACTTTTTTCATACGGAGAAACGATGACAGTGGGCTGTTACGAGATCGAAGGAGGCAGAACATCTGTTATTTTCAGCAGTAAATCCGTCCTCGGAACCGAGATAGGTTCACGATCAAAGAACAAGAAAAATATCCAAAAGCTTATATCCGCCATACCGCAGTTTCTTCCACAGACATAAAGAATCCCCCGCATCGGAGCGCTTGCTCTTTTGCGGGGGATTCTTTATCTGAAGGACTAAGTCAATGTCTTATTTTAAGGAGCTGCTCTTGCCAAGCAGGAAGTTACTGAGTGAAACGAGGTCTGCAACTCCTACCTCGCCGTCCTCATTGACGTCAGCAGCCTTCATGAGTCTCTTGTCGTCGGACTTCTCGACTGCCACCTTTCTTGCAGCAACAAGGTCAAAAGTATCAACGCGCTGGTCATCGTTGAGGTCACCGGGGATAACCGGCTCCTGAGGTTCAGACTTGCCTGCGCCCTCGATAACAGTACCGTCTACCGCAGCGAAGATATCGTCAACGTAGAAATTCGTAGCGGGAGTATCATCGTCGGAGTCACCCTCTGTCTCGACGTAGATGAAAGGCTTTTTAGCGCCCTCGGGAATGGTGAAGCTGGTATTTGAGAGCTGAGTCCACTCGCCCTTCTTTACCATCTGGGTATCAATCTTGTCGTAGTGGGTCTCGCCGTCAGTGCCGTCGTACTGGAGAGTAAAGTGGAACTTCGTCTCGTCGGCGCCCTCGGTATATTTAACATTAGCCGAGAAGCTGTAGCTCTCGCCTGCCTTGAATTTGTAGTTAAGGCTTCTGCCGACGCCCTGCCACGAGGACGAACGGTCGGAGCAGTAAACCGAACCGCTTCCTGTGAACGCCTCGGAGGTGCTTGCCTCAACAGAAGCACCGCCGCGCGATGTCCAGCTATCGAGCTTGCCCTCGAAGGTGCTCTTGAAGAGGTAGGTATTATCAGTGGTATTGCCCTTTGCGCCGGGACCGTCGAACTGCCACCAGTCCATATTCATGAGGTAGCCGTCACCGCCGTTGAACACGAGGTAGAGGTCATGCTCGCCGCTTGCCCCCATAACATCGCAGGAGACCTCCTCCCAGTTCTGCCAGCCGCCTGTGCCGCCGACTTTGAGATTGCCGACTACAGGACCGTTCTTGCTGTCGAGGTGGAGCTCAACGTTTCCGCCGCTCTCAGCAGAAGCAACGCTTGCAGTGAACTTTTCAGCTCCGTCGCCGAAATCGACTCCGCTGACCTTTATGTAGCTGCCCTTCTTGATATTGCCGATATTGACGTTATTGCTTGAATCCTTCTCAGTCTTAACTCCCTCGCACCAGCAAATAGTCTCAGCCTCGACTCTCTCGAAGGGGTTGAGGGGCTCTATCTGGGCGGGACCATTGTTGGTGGGCTTTACCATCGGGATAGTGCCGTCGCTGTTGAATGTGAACTCTTCGACAGCGGCACTTCGGTTGAACGTACCGCCGCCCTTCAAGCCATTCTTGTGATAGAACAGATATGAGTGACCCTTGTAGTCGATAATTCCGCCGTGTGTGGTGAAGCAGTTGCTCTCGGGAGTTATCTGTCCGCCGAATTTCCATGGGCCGGTAACACTCGGACCGTATGAATAGCAAATACTCTCACCGCCCTGATTCTGGTAGAAGCTTGCATATACGAGGTAATAAAGATTATCATGCTTGCATATCCACGGACCCTCACCGTAAGCTGTACCCGTTCTCTGGGGATCCTGCTTGCCGACACCAAATGCGTCCTTAGTCATATCAAAGCTCTTTATCGGACCGTCGAGAGTGATCATATCCTCCTTGAGCTTGACATAGTAGCATTTGGGATTGCCGAACATAAGCCATGCCTGACCGTCATCGTCTATCATAACAGTCGGGTCGATGTAATCCCAATTCGGACCGCAGAGAGGCTTGCCGAGGACGTCCTTGTACGGTCCCTCGGGTTTGTCAGCAACGCCGACGCCTATCGCTCTGCCGTTGGTAGTTGTTGTGAAATAGAAGTAATACTTGCCATTTCGCTCGATACACTGTGATGCCCACGCATTGTTCTTACTGCACCACGAAAAGCCGTTATCGTTGAGGAATTTGCCGTGGTCTGTCCAGTTCTTCATATCCTTGGTCGAGAACGCCTGCCAGCCTGTCATGATGTAGTTGCCGTTCTGACCGTCGCGGTCGCAGCCTGTGAATACCCACAGCTCGTCATCGAAAACGACGGGAGCGGGGTCAGGGGTGAATGAAGTCTGGACAATGGGGTTTTCCGCATGGGTAACAGCCGGTATAGAAGCCGTTACAGCGGCGAGTGTGAGTGCAGCAGCTGCTGCCGCAGATAAAAACTTTTTCATTCTGATCCTCCTCAAATACAATGATATTTGCCTTTCGGGCAAAGACGGTAAATGTCCGCAAAACAATATTCGTATAATATTAATAGTATATTAACACGTTCTTAATATAATTTCAACCACATTTTCACAGAAAGGGTGGACAAACCGAAGATTTAACGTAAAATTTGTACGTACCTTTGAAAACTTTCATCACAATGCCAAAAAGCTGTCTTCCCCAGGACAGCACTTTCATCAGAAAATGTTATCCCGTGGAAAACAGCTTTCCGGACCAGGGAAAATTCTATAGGTTTTGGAGAGGAATTTTCTTAATCGATCTCTTCAACGCGTACATTCTTGATGTAGACCGTCGCTGTCGAGCCCTTATTTCCGAGGTTGAACTCAAGGCGTCCGTTATTGTCGTCCTTGTCCTTCATCTCGAACTCGTAGGTGAATTTCTGCGGCTCAGTAGTAACCGTGAAAAGAGTATCCTTCAGGTAGCGTATCCAGCCGGCAGAAGGAGCAGACACGCAAACTACGAGGTCACGCTCTTCATCAGCGTATGCATCGAAGGTCACGCGGTACTTCTTGCCCTTTATCATCGGGAGATCAGGCTGAACGAGCTGAACAGAGTAGTCGACCTTGCCCATTTTCTCCGACTTGATTATCATTGTATTATCCTTTATCTCAGCAGAGCCCTCACCGCCCTCGAAAAGGAGGAACTTCCAGTTCTCGTTGTCTGCGAGGTCTTCCTCCTCAGCGAAATCGCCGTTGTAGATGAGGTTGCCGTCGCTGAGGGGCTGACGATAGACCTTTTCAGGCTTAGTAACGTTCATATCGTAGGAATCCTTCTGATATACACGGACATAATCTATCCTGAACTCAGCATTCTCGAAATCAGTAGATGTATCAGGGCTGCCCGGCCATGTGCCGCCGACAGCAAGGTTCATCTGAACGAAGAAGGGCTGGTCGAAGGGAGCGGGATAGGGCTTTTCGTCCTCGCCTTCAACAGCTGTAAACCAGTCGTTTACTGTGAGGTAGAGCTCATCGTCGATATACCAGCGTATCTCGCCGGGCTCCCATTCAATGGAATAATCATGGAAATCGGAAGCGAAGGTATTGCCGTCCTTGAGAACGACAGTTGCCTGCTGCTCGCCGTGAGGCTCACCATAGTGGAGGGTACCGTATGCTGTATCGGTAGCGCTTCCGAGCACCTCCATAATGTCTATTTCACCGCATTTAGGCCACTGACCGTAGTAGCTCTCGTCCTGCGGCATCATCCAAATAGCGGGCCAGAGACCCTGTCCAACGGGCACCTTAGCGCGTGCGACTACCTTACCGTAGAGGAAGGGCTGCTTATTCTTGGAATTTACCTTACCCGAGGTATATTTCTTTCTGCCGTTGCTTTCCTGTTTAAGAGCCTTTAAAACGAGGTTGCCCTTGCTTACGTAGATATTATCCTTAGAAGTTGTATACTCCTGGAGCTCCTGATTTGTCCAGCCGGGCTGATGGGGCTCCATGTTCCAGTTTTCCTCATTGAGCTCTGTGCCGTCGAACTCATCATGCCAGAGGAGCTTATAGCCCTCGAGCTCGGGAGCCTGTGTTGCTTCAACAGCAGCGTCCTCACCTGCAGAAGTCTTATCCGCATTTGAAGAGGATTCCTCAGCCACGTCATTAACTCCGCAGCCGCTCATGAGCATTAAAGATGCAAGTGCTGTGCAAAAAATTCTTTTTTTCATGTTTTTAACCTCCGTTATCTTTATGGTACGGATTCATCATTACAACCATATAATAACATATTATCCGCAGTTTTCTCTACCATTTTCAATATATTTTTGGTAATTTCATATCCTACAGTGATAGATTTACTCTCCCTCTGAGGCGGACGAAGCCTCTGTTGCGGGAGCAGTTTCCTCGGGTCTGACCTCAACAGTCATAACGTCCTTGAATGAAATGCTCAGGAGGTTGTTAGGCATCTCAAATCCGGAAATATTGCCTTTTCCGTCGACTGTGAGAATATAATCCCCTGCTTCGAGAGAGCCCTTAATCTCGAGCATACCGTCCTTTTCGCTGCCGCGGAGCTCATTCTCGCGGGCATTAGAATCTACAGCTTCGATGAGTTCAAGCATCATCGCCTTCACCGGCAGAGCAGACTTCGGCACAGAAAAGCTGAGTCCCTTATAGTCCGCGCAGACATTGCCATCGCTGAATGTGAGCTTTACTCCGCTGAGCGTATTCGGAGAAGCAAACTCGGCAGTCCACTCGCCGTCGCCGTAACGTGTTATCGACGCCTCAGCGGTCAGCTTGTCAAGGGTTATCGTCGCCGGAGCCGTAAACGCGCAGGCAAGATGATTCTCGCGGGTCGTTCTGCCGCTCATAGGCGCTGAACAGGACGTAAGGCAGAATACCATAACAATAAAAAATACGGACGTGAAAAGTCTCTTCATAGCAATTGCTCCTATCAAGAAATTTTGGTTACATTCAACGTCCGTATTATTAAACTTAAATTGGCTGTTTCTTTTTTTCTTTGAGTATCCTGAAAGCGTCGGAAATGCTGTCGATGATATCTCTCGGGAGCATCGCCTCCTGCCCGAGCTTTTCAGCCGCCGCATCACCTGCAAGTCCGTGCATATAGACTCCCGCGCAGGCGGCGTCGTACATATTATAACCCTGAGCGGCAACAGCACCTATCATGCCGGCGAGGATATCCCCGCTTCCTCCGCGGCTCATTCCGGCATTTCCGGTATGGTTCGAGCCGGTATTGTTCTGGTCGGCTATGAGAGTTCCCGCGCCCTTGAGAACGACAGTAATGCCGTATTTTTCGGCATATTTCTCAGCTACCATGACTCTGTTCTCGTTTATCATCTTCGTATCACAGCTCAGCAGACGAGCCATTTCGCCCGGATGAGGAGTTATAATGATATCCGACTTATGCTCCGCTAATATTTCTATGTCACGGGCAATGCAGTTTATTCCGTCAGCGTCGATAATTACGGGAACTTCGGCATTCTTCACAACAAACCGGACTATCTCGAGGGTATCGTTCGTGACACCCATACCGGGACCGATAACTACCGCGTCCGACCTCTGCATCGCCTCAAGCAGAGCGTCCCTGCCCGAATCGTAGAGCATAAAGCCGTAGTCGTCGCATTCGAGCTGTATATAGGTCGCCTCGGGAGCAAATGAAGCCACGGTATCTATGCACTTTTCAACAGAAGCTACCCTCACGAGCCCTGCTCCCGTCCTGAGAGCTCCGAGAGCCGCAAATACAGCCGCTCCGCGCATACGCTCGCTTCCTGCGATGATAAGAACGCTTCCGAAAGTACCCTTGTGAGCGTCGCGCTCACGCTTAGGAGGAAATCCCGCGAGGCTGTTCCTGTCGAGACGGGTGTACTTCCTGCCCTCCGACGTTACATCATATGCTTTAGGCGGAATGCCTATGTCTGCAATGGTTATCTTTCCGCAGAATTTTCTCAGCGGGAACTGATACATACCGAATTTCAGACAGCCGAGACAGAGCGTCTCGTCAGCCTTGAAAATACCCTCCGAGACCGTACCCTTTACGCAGTCACCGCCGCTCGGGATATCGACTGCGATGCGGTAAGCCCTTGTACCTATCGCGAATATCGCCTTGATATCGCTGTCGAGCTCGCCGCGGTAGCCTGTACCGAAAACGCCGTCAACGAGGATATCCGCAGATACTACAGCGTCGCGTACATCGGTCATGCGCTGTTTTTCTTTCAGCAGGAGCCGCTCTACAGGCGTGAGCTCTTTTTTGTCTTTAAGCGTGGAAACATCCTTGTCCTGAATGGTCATATAGTCGAGCTCTGCCGCTTCTATCGCAGCCTCGATGTTCTCGCTGCGATAGCCCGTAACGACCTTTACCTTGTCGGGGATATGCGAGAACATTTCCTTTGCAAGCTCTGTATTAGGAGCTTTTACCAGATTCACAACCGTTACATTATAGCCCTTGTATATGAGTATATTTGCGGCGGCAAAGCAGTCTCCGCCGTTGTTGCCGCTTCCGGCAAGAAATGTTACATTCGTCTCTTCGGGGACAGCTCCGTTCTCGCGTGAGCTGCACTCGATTATGAGCTCGGCAAGCTTTCTGCCGGCATTGAGCATGAGGGTCCTGCGGCTGACGCCTATCTCCTCGGCGCGCTCTTCAACTCTCTGCATTTGCTTTGGTGTTACGGTCTGCATATTCTACACTCCTTATCTGTATATATTTTGTAATACAAAATTAATAATTTGTCGTGCAAATTATTAATTACTTGCGCAATTTATTTCTCAGCGACGGCGAGAGACTCCTCGTCACATTTTCAAGCATTCGCTCGTCCGGACAAAAGACAAGTCGGGTACTGCCGTACTGCTCGTGAGGAAAGTCAGCGTAATACTCCTCGGAGGCGAGATTATTCGTCGCAAATACGACTGTCATATCGTCGGACTCGTCAGGAGCGTCCTCATCGTACTTTCCGAATGCCGTGAATTTGCCTGTATCCGTGGAAAGCAGCGACTTACGCTTCTTCTTGGCGATTATCTTGTCGATGTCGAGCTCCCCGTTGGTGAAGGTGTACTCGTACTCGATGTTCATGCTCTGAAGCAGGAAAAAGGTCCCGTAACCGGCTCCTGCCGCGAGGATAAGTCCCACGAAGGATATGAGGCTGTGTCCGAGCATCAGGAGCGAGCCGGCTGTGAGTATAAGCACGGCGGAGATGCCTCCGGCGAGGATAAGTCCTTTTTTTACCCTGTCACTTCCGCTCATTTCTTTTTTTACGAGCTGTTCTGCAAAATTATCCATATTTTATCTCCTATTTACAAATTACACTATTATGATATCACAATTATATGAATATTTCAATACGGGCAGAAAAAATTTTTCAAAAATACTTGATTTTTTCGCGCCGAGGCGTTATAATATATCCATAACCCTATGACTGAGAGAGTAGGTCTGCCGAAAAGTCTACAGAGAGGGGCGCGCATGGTGCAAGCGCTCTGACTGCTCACATTCCGAAGTTCACTCACGAGGGGCTGGCTGAAAGAAGGCTTGCATGAGGAAACTGCGGACATAGCTCCGGAGCATTCTTCTGAGGCGTGCACTGTCCTGTAGGCTGTGACGTAGGTCTGCGTTAAAGACAAGAGAGTGTCGGCTCTCCTGACCAAAGGTGGTATAAAAACAAGGTTTCATGTCTTGTCCTTTAGGGCAGGACTTTTTTATTGTCACGACACAAAAATATTTTTGAGGTGAAAAAATGAAAGAACAGCTTGAAAAAATCGAAGCGCTCGCCAAGCAGGAGCTCAGTGCCTGCACTGAGATAAAGGCGCTTGACGACCTGAGGATAAAATTCCTCGGAAAGAAAGGTGAGCTCACCGCTATCCTCAAACAGATGGGCAAGCTCACTCCCGAAGAAAGACCCGTTATCGGTCAGCTCGCTAACAAGGTAAGAGCCGACATCGAAGAGGCTCTCGGCAGCAAGCTCGCTGCACTCAAATCTGACGCTCAGTCCGCTAAGCTCAAGGAGGAGACTATCGACATCACTCTCCCCGGCAAGCCCGCTCCCTTCGGTAAGCTCCACCCGCTTACAAAGGTCGAGAATGAGATACGTGAAATATTCATCGGCATGGGCTTCAACATCGCTGACGGTCCCGAAATAGACGACGACTACCACGTTTTCGAGGCTCTCAACCTCCCCCCAGACCACCCCGCAAGAGATACTCAGGATACATTCTACATAGAAAATACAAACGAGACTGTCCTCCTTCGTACTCAGACATCTTCCGTTCAGGTACACGTTATGGAGACTCAGAAGCCCCCGATACGCATCATCTCTCCCGGACGCGTTTTCCGCTCGGACGCTGTTGACGCTACTCACTCCCCTCTCTTCCACCAGATAGAGGGCCTCGTAGTTGACAAGGGCATCAAGATGAGCGACCTCAAGGGCACTCTCGAAATGCTCATGAAAAAGCTCTACGGCAACGACTGCAAGCTCCGCTTCCGTCCGCATCACTTCCCCTTCACCGAGCCGAGCTGCGAGGTAGATATAAGCTGCTTCAACTGCGGCGGAAAGGGCTGCTCGATGTGCAAGGACGAGGGCTATATCGAGCTCCTCGGCGCAGGAATGGTACACCCCAAGGTGCTTGAAAACTGCGGTATCGACCCCGAGGTATACTCCGGATTCGCTTTCGGTCTCGGACTTGAAAGAATGGTAATGGGTCGCTACGATATCAACGACCTCCGTCTCCTCTACGAGAACGACGTCCGCTTCCTCGAGCAGTTCTGATGACTTACGAGAAGTTCATCAAAAAATACGAGGGAAAAAGACGCGCAGTCGTTTTCATATCATGCTTCTTTTTTCTGATGTTCATTGCCGCTGTGATAGCTGCCGCAGTGTTCATTCCGGGATTTATCGCCAAGGGAGGTCCCTCAGTACCGACGCTGCTGATAGTTCTTCCTCTGGGCTCTGTTATCATTCTCATCAGCTTCCTGCTGCTGACGCTTTCGGTGTTCCGTGAGTTCATGAGCATCAAGCAGGTCAGGGCTGATATGGAAAAGATACAGCAGCAGACAGGTCTCACCGACAACGATATGTTCATGGAAGTCATAAAATCCAGCAGGAAATTCTCCGGACTGCCCGATGTGTACATCTCCGACAGCTTCATCATCGATCTCGGAAGCTGGTTAGGTCTGCGTACAGACAGCATAACCGGTCTGGAAAAGGACTACTCCTTCGATGACACCGGCGATACGTCGTGTACCAACTACTTTGTCGTTATCGCCCATGACGGGAAAAAAAGCAGGATATACGCTTCCTCGGAAGCTTTGCAGAAAAAACTGTACGACCATATATATGACCTCTGGCAGGGCTCTGCCGGAATAAATAACTGAAAGGAAATAGGATATGAATTTATCTATGAAATGGCTCGCCGACTACGTTAAAGCCGATGTGCCGATAAAGGATTTTTGCCACGCTCTTACTATGAGCGGCTCTAAAGTTGAATGCTACGAGGTCGAGGGCAGCAATGTCTCGAAGGTAGTAGTGGGAAAGATACTCTCAAAGGGACCTCACGAGAACGCTGACGCTCTCTTCGTTTGTCAGGTGGACGTAGGCGCTGAGGCTCCAATTCAGATAGTCACCAACGCCAAAAACGTCAAGGAGGGCGACCTCGTGCCCGTTGCGCTCGACGGAGCTGTTCTCCCCGAGGGCAAGATAAAGAAGTGCAAGATGCGCGGCGTTGAGAGCTTCGGAATGTTCTGCGGCATAGACACTCTCGGTCTTACTGCTCACGACTTCCCCTACGCTGACCCCGAGGGCGTTTTCGTCATCGAGGAGGACTGCAAGCCCGGCGACGATATCCACGACGCTATCGGTCTCAACGATACATCAGTCGAGTTTGAGATAACCTCGAACCGTCCCGACTGCCTCAGCGTTATCGGTCTCGCAAGAGAGACTGCCGCTACGTATGACCTCCCCCTCAACGTGAAGGAGCCCTCATACAAGGGCGTTGACGGCGATATAAACTCGATGCTCAGGGTCGATATCCGCAACACTGAAAAGTGCCAGAGATACTGCGCCGGTATCGTTAAAAATGTCAAGATAGGTCCCTCTCCCCGCTGGATGAGAGAGCGTCTCCGTGCAAGCGGCGTCCGCCCGATAAACAACTTCGTCGATATCACGAACTATGTAATGCTCGAATACGGTCAGCCTATGCACGCTTTCGACCTCCGCTATGTTGAGGGCGCTCATATCAACGTCCGCAACGCTGTTGACGGCGAGAAGATCATGACACTCGACGGCGTTGAGCGCGAACTCACAAGCGATATGCTCGTTATCGCTGACGAGAAAAAGCCCGTTGCCGTTGCAGGTATCATGGGCGGCGAGTACAGCGGTATCATGGACGATACAACTACTGTTGTATTTGAATCCGCTTACTTCGAGCCTACTCAGGTACGTCAGACCTCAAAGAAGCTCCGCCTCAAGTCTGACGCTTCCTCACGCTATGAAAAGGGCGTTGACAGACTCATCTCAATGACCTGCCTCAAGCGCGCTTTCGAGCTCGTTGAGGAGCTCGGCGCCGGCGAGGTGCTCAATACCGTAATCGACTGCGACTACACCGACAAAACTCCCGCTTCCGTTGAATTCGACCCCAAGTGGACTAACGAATTCCTCGGCACAGATATCCCCGAGGACAAGATGAAGGAATACCTCGGACGTCTCGGCTTCACCTTCGACGGAGGCAGAGTTATCGCTCCCTCTTTCCGTATCGACATCGCCTGCAAGGCTGATATCGCTGAGGAGGTAGCACGTATCTACGGCTACAACAATATCCCCTCGACTGACTTCCGCGGCGTTGCAAGAGCTGAGTTCACTCCCGAGCAGAAGTTCACACGCGCGCTCAGAAATGCAGCCGTTTCTCTCGGCGGTTACGAAATCGCTACATACTCCTTCGTTTCTCCCAAATACTTCGACAAGATAAAGCTCCCCGCTGACAGCAGGCTCCGCAAGGTCGTACGCATCGTCAACCCCCTCGGCGAGGATACCAGCGTTATGAGAACTTCCACTATCCCCTCAATGCTCGACGTTCTCTCCTTCAACTACAATAACCGCAACGAGAAGGCTTGTCTCTTTGAAATTGCCAAGGAATACCTCCCCGCAACCGAGGAAAAGCCATACATAAACGGCGATACTCTCGCTTCAAGCGGCGAAAAGAAGCACAGATACGAGTATTCTCTCCCCGATGAGCCCCAGCGTCTCACTATCGGTATGTACGGCGGCGATGCTGACTTCTATGCTCTCAAGGGCATGGTCGAGCAGCTCCTCGATGAGATGAATATCTACGACGTTGAGTATATCCGCGCTTCCGACTCTGACGTATTCGACGAGAAGTTCGCTCTCCACCCCGGCAGAAGCGCTGTTATCATGCGTGAGGGCGTTGCTCTCGGAATCATGGGAGAGGTTCACCCCGAGGTGCAGGAGACCTATGAGATAGGCGTCAAGACCTACGTTGCAAAGCTCAATATCCCTGAGCTCATGGACGCTGCTGCCGAAAAGATAACATATAAGCCGCTTCCGAAGTTCCCCGCAACTACCCGCGACCTCAGCCTCCTCGTTGACGAGGATATGCCCGTTGCAGAGCTCGANNAAGGCTATCAAGGGCGCTGTAGGAAAGATACTCGAGAAGGTAACTCTCTTCGACGTTTACCGCAGCGACGAGATGAAAAAGAACGGCAAGAAGAGTATCGCTTACTCTATCTCCATGCGCTCACACGAGGGCACTCTCACCGATGAACAGGCTGACAGTGCTATGAAAAAGGCTCTCAAGGCTCTCGCAAATATCGGCGCTGAGCTCAGAAGTCTGTAATTTACTCAGTATTATTACGGGGCGATGCGTATATCGCTCCATACATGAAAAATATCTCCGTACCATTTCAGTACGGAGATATATTTATAATATTTAAAGGAACAGCTTTATGAAAAATATCCCTCTCAAAAGCAGCAGCGCCAAGCTGCTCGGACGTACCCTCTTCCGCGGTGAGAAGCTCTGGCTCACTCATTCCGCTTCCGGCTGCGAGTTTATCTTCACCGGCAGGACTCTCCGGCTCACTGTCGGCTGCGATGCCGATGCCTACAAAAACGGTCAGCGCTGCAATAAGCCCCGCGTTGCTGTTCTCTGCGATGGCAGACCCGTCGTGAAAAAGGTCGTGGACGAGCTCAGCGAGACCTATACTATCGTTGATTCCGCCGCTCCCGTGACTAAAACTATTCGCATTGTCAAGCTCTCAGAAGCAGCATTCTCGCTCGCTTCCGTCTCTGACGCTGTTACCGACGACGAGGCTCATATCTCCCCTGCTCCGGCTGGAAAGCTGAGGATAGAGTTTATCGGCGACTCCATTACCTGCGGCTACGGCATCGACGACAGCAATATGCAGTCCGATTTCGCTACCGAGGCTGAGAATGCAATGAAATCTTACGCCTACATCGCTGCGGAGCTCCTGAAAGCCGACTACAGTATGTTCAGCTACAGCGGATACGGTCTCATAAGCGGCTACACCCCCGACGGCGAGCGCAATTCGCGCGAGCTGATAATGCCGTGGTATGAGACAGCAGGCTTCTCGCACTGCTCTCTGGACGGTCAGAAATTGCAGGATATCCCGTGGGACTTCTCTGCCGCTCCGAACAATATCGTGGTCGTGAATCTCGGCACCAATGATAACAGCTTCTGCACGTTTGACAGCTCCCGCTATGATGAATTCACAGAGGCGTATATGCGATTCCTTAAAACTATCCGCCGCTGTGAGCCTGATGCTCTTATCATCTGCTCTATCGGCACTATCACTCACGAGCCTATGCCGTTCATCAAAAAGGCGGTCAGCCGCTTGAACGATAATCGTATTCTCACGTTTCAGTTCACTCAGCAGAACGGGCTCCTCGGATTCGGCTCAAACTGGCACCCCTCCGAGGACACTCAGCTCGCCGCCGGCGAGGAACTCGCAAGGTTTATAGATTCTCTGATATAAAATTGACCCCTGAAGCATTTCAGGGGTCAATTCTTTATGCGATATGTATGCAGTTTCTTCCGTTTGATTTTGCTGTATATACTGCGTTGTCCGCACGGTCGAACCACGTTTCAAATGTGTCATTCTCTTCAAGTACTGCCGCGCCGATACTACAAGTTACTGCTCCGACGCCCTCAAAATTTTCGTTTTCAACGCTGCTCCTGAGATGATCGGCTAATATCCTCAGTTCTTCTTCGGCTGCACCGTATATCACAACCACAAATTCTTCACCGCCCCAGCGTCCGTATACACTGCTGTGACCGCTTAATGCTCTGCGCATAAGCTCGGCAAAGCGGACAAGTGTCTGGTCTCCGGCTGCGTGACCGTAGCTGTCGTTGACCTCCTTGAAGTGGTCGATGTCGATTATCATGAGCGATACGGCTCCGCTGTCTTCTTTGTGCTTTTCAACAGCATTGCACAGCTCTGTTTCGATGCGTCCGTGGTTGAATATCTTCGTGAGCGGGTCACGCGATGCGAGCTCTTCATAATGCTTGAGCGTCGCCTTCATGCTTACCGTGGTATCATGGATATTCTGTACCATGTACACGAACCGGTAATCGTTCTCGTTGGTGGTCTCCATTCGGCTGAATATCAGCTTTACCCATATGTATACGCCCTCAAGGTTCTGCATCTGGCAGTCGAAGGATTCTATCTGACCCGGTTTGAAGTGCGCACGCAGATACTCCGGGTCGGAGCGCTCCATGAACGTGGGCTTGTCTTCTTCCCATATCATGTTCACTATCATCTGACGCCACGCCGAATAGCTTATCTGTGAATTCATTGTTTCGTTCGAGACTTCGGTCAGCGACAGACTGCTCGTCGTGTCGCGGACAAGGTCAAAACACATCGAGAACAGGTATATGTTCTGTATGGTGCTGACCTTCTGCTGTGTCTCTGCGTCGTCCTCGCACTCGCTCTCGTCAAGCTCGTCAAGCACGAAAAGATAATAGCTCGTTCCCTTTATCGGGTGTATGGTCATCTGGATTATGTGGGTTACGCCGTCAACTACAAGCTTTATGCGCTTGCTGTATTTTCCGACAAATTTGCTGAGATTTGGTATAAAGACCAGATACTCTTCGGTTATAGTCTTGTCAGAATTGTAAAAATGGAACCACAGCTTCTGAACGATATCCTTGTATGTACCGGTCTCGGAAATGATCTTCCTGAAAACACCTTTTAATACGAGAGCCTTGTACGTATCAGTCTCCTGATCTGTGATGATCAGGGCATCGACCGATCTTCCCAGCTCAGCAAGTGCGTTATCAAACGTGAAGTCACCAAAATTCTGCATGATATACCACCTTTTCACAATGACAGCCTCAACGTCCGTCTCGCCGCCATTTCATATTCATGTCATATAAAGCTATTATACCATGTATATATAGAAAATGCAAGTATTTCAGACAAACTTCTCATTCTTGCAATGCTTTTCCCTGTCTTTTCAGGTAAGACTCAAAATCAGCTTCAAGACCGCTGTAGTTCACGAAATTACTGCGGCAGAGCTCGTCTACGAATCCGATTATGTCATCGTCGTCGATGCAGTCGTAGTTCGCCAGAAGCTGTGCAAGCTTCGCGCAGTGGGCATTTCCGGAGCTGTCCTTGCTTACGGCATAAATGGACATAGTAGTGCCGTCGAGCCACCTCGTTTCGCTCGGGAGCCGCTCTGCCTTGCTGTATTCCTCAGCCTTGGCTGATATCTCCTTTGCGCTTTCGAGTGCGGCTGTGTTGAGATAGAAACTGTCGTATCGCGCGTAAGGACGCGAGAGTATGTCCTCGAGGCGGCTGTACCAGTCGGAGCCGCTGTTGAACTTGACGATTGTATCGTCATTTTCGAAGTGACCGAAGTCGTAGAAGCCGTAGAGCGTTTTTCCGCCGTTGTTGTAGGTATGGTACGCGATGCCGTTGGAGTCGTATATGATGAGGTCCTGTACATCTTGGAAGCCGCCCGAGCCGTATTCCACTACGAGAACGGGCTCGCCGTGAGCTTCAAATTCCGGCATATTCTCTACCAGCTTCTTCCTCATAAGAACGAAATCGTAAACGTCTATCTTGCCGTCCATGCAGAGGTCAGAGGCTTTCTCGTCGATGTGAGCGTTCTCCATGCGCATGAGCCACGAATAGAGCGATACAGCGTCGGAGATGCCGAATATCCCGTCACCGTTGGAATCGCCGGAGGCTTCTATCTTGGTCGTGAATGTGAGCTCCATAGAGCCGTTGCTGTAGGTCTTGACCACGGGCTTATCATTGCAGTTGAATTCAAAGCGTGTGGCTGTGCGATAGAGACTTGCAAGGTCTGTATCCATGACGATGCCGTTCTTGTTTACAACGTTGAAAGGACCCGTATACGCCTCGCCTGTCGGAGTCTGTACCGCGATATACGTTCCGAAAGCGAATGGGTATGCCTTGAGGATATCGTCGGAAACGGGCTTGCCGGTGTCTCTGTCGAGGACGTATATCCTTGTCTGACCGGGTTTGAGGTCGGTCTCGTCGGTGTCCACAGCGACATTCTTTCCGCCGCCGGTTATGATGAAGTTGGAGGAGAGCTGTTTCGCCGGCTTTTCGGTATCACCGAACTGTACAAATGACCACGAGATATTGGCAAGTCCGTCACTATCAGCCCTGTACAGGGCAATGCTGTTGCAGCGTCCGCCGCCAACGGGTACATTGTACACGGGGCTGCAATCTGATGTTCCGATAACTGCAAACTCACCCTTGCCGTAGGAATGATCGGTCGTTTCTTTCCAATCATAGGGGATACCGCTCGCCTGAGAAAAGCTTACTGCGACGTAATTGCCGTTCACAACTGCTATCTCGCCGTTCTTCTCGACGAAGTCTTCGTACTCAGCCGCGCAGTCGGGCAGCCAGCCGTAGATATCGGTCTCGGTGATGTTGAAGTCCTCGTCAACGCGGAAGGTATACTCGGGAGTGTAGCAGTTTACTCCCCACATGGTGGCATCGTCGAGAAATACCATGAAATCGCCGCTGCTTCGGGGGCTGTAGACCACTACCTCGAACTGGAGGTCGGAGTAGTGTCCCTCCTCCGTATCAGAAGTGAACCGAGCCTGAAACTGCTTCTTGGTGACTATCTGCGGCTCCAGCATGGTAATGTCGAAGTGGTTGATATTCGTTCCCTCGATGACCTTGTAGCGCTCCGAAGCGTCTTTAGGGAGCTCCACATCAGCCGATGATTCCGTAAAGACAAAGCACACGATACCGTCGTCTACTCGGGTAGTTCCGTAGGTATTGCGGAATTCCAGCGCCGAGTCGAAATCGAGGGGCACCCAGTTTGGAAGGGCGACCTCCTTGGTCTCCTCCTCAGCGTGAACGCTGAGGGGAGCGCTTAGCAGTCCGTCCGCGGAGAGCGGGACTGCCGCTGTGACAGCTGCGACAAAAGCAGCCGCCTGTTTTTTCAGTTTCATTATGTCCACCTGCCATTCTTTCATATTTGCAGCCCTGCTGCATTTTCACCATTATAACATAGTCAATCGTAAAAATCAATAACAAAATAAAAAAAGCAGTTAAAGTTCATACTTTAGATGCTTTTTTATATATTTACTTGTTAACTACTGCTTTTCTCATCAGAATCGGAATACTTTGTGTAGGAAAGTGAGCCCTATTTGCCGCTCTGTCCTTCCTCTGCCATACACCGTGGGTTTCTTCATTCGCAAGCATCGCTCCGGGTATGTAAGTTATCACTCTGGAAAAAAGGTCACGCAGCTTTTGCTGCATGACCTGAACATTGCATTTCATTTATTTCCTTCTCCGCTCGGGGAAGCGTTCGTAATACTTCTTTTTATCCTCGTACATGAGCTTGTCTGCCGTGCTCATTGCAAAGCGGATATCTGTCTCGCCTTCGGAATAACAGTAACCGAGAGCAAAGCTGACCGCCTCCGTGCCCGACTGGTATAGCCTGAGCCTGCCAAGCTTTTCTTCAAGCTCCGCACCGGAGATATCTTCCGCGATGACCATGAATTCGTCACCGCCTGCACGGTAAATATCATTGTCTGTAAAAGTCTCCCTAAGAATAGCGGCTGCCTGCTTGAGAAGCCTGTCGCCGCTTGCGTGACCGCCGTTATCGTTGGTCTGCTTCAAGCCGTTGAGGTCTACGAATACTACCGCTGTCTTGGCGGGAAGCTTCTCGTTTCCTTCGATGATAGCGTCGATGCGCTGATTCATCGCGTTGCGGTTCTTTACTCCTGTGAGCATATCAAACGAGCTCAGCACACTGAGCTTGTCAACAAGCTTGTAGTTCGCTATCTCAGATGCGATGAAGTAGCTTGTGGTCTCGAGCGTTGCACGTATATGCTTAGTCCTTTCAACGTCAAAGTTGATAGCCCATATGTAACCGAGCGTCTCGTCATTGTACTTCAGCGGATACAGCACGATAGACTTCACTCCGACCGCAATGAGCGATTCGTACCATGCGGGATTGCGCTCATTCAGCACCTCCATGTCCCTTTCATTCTGTACGATGAGACAGGTGCTTCCGGCTATGGTCGCTTCCCATGTTTCGATGATGCTGTAGAAATCCTCATACGCGCTGCGCAGGTAGCCTTCTACTGAATAATCAGCCTCCGGCGAACCTGCTGCCTCGCTGAGCACGCTGAATGTGCGGTTCTGCGAATCCGTGAGTATCAGGCATACCTTGTCCGCTTCGCACATCTTGCTGATGTCGCCTATGACCTCGTCCATGGTATGCTTGAAGTCCTTCGTGCCGCGTAGCTTTATACAGGTCTCGAGCACTTCATTCGCAACTTCTGCGTCAACGTTCGACATACGGCTCGAGCTCGCAGCAGAGGTAAGCTCCTGAGAATATGCAAAATAGTAAGTATCTCCGTTGTCAGCCGCTAACGGCATCATGTACATATCTACCCAGAAATCGTACCTTTCCGGATGTATGTATGTGTGAAACGGCTTTTTCAGAACTGCGCACCGGTAACACGCGTCCTCAAAGTTGAGGTCGTGCGGAATGTATTTCTGATACGGTGAATCAGGAATGAATTTGTTGTTCAGCATTCCCGCAAAGGATATATTCTCCGGATTCTCTATTGAATCGACATATGCCTTGTTGCCGCAGACTATGCGGATATTTCCGTAGCTTCCGTCTTCATATACCTGTACGGACATTATACAGGTCATCGGTTCAAAGCTGTCGGCAATCTGTTGAAGATCCATATTTTTCCTCCCATGTATCATTTAATTGAATTTACAAGCTTTTCGGCGTCCTCCGCCGACATGGGACGTCCCCATATGAAGCCCTGTATAAAGTCACAGCCTATGCTTCGGAGCGCCTCTATCTGCTCGGGCTCCTCAACGCCCTCGGATATGACATCGAAGCCCATTATATGTCCCATTGATATCATCGCAGCTACATACTGCTTTGAGGATTCGCTCGTTGTTATCCTGTCGATGAACGACTTGTCTATCTTCAGCAGATTCGCCGGTATCTTGCTGAGATAGCTCAGCGATGAATAACCGGTGCCGAAATCGTCTATGGCAAGCTTGATGCCCATTTCCCTTAGCTGGTCTATGCACTGAAGCGCTTTCTCTGCCGAATCTATCAGTATCGACTCGGTTATCTCTATTTCGAGCCGTTCCGGCGCAAGACCGCTTTTTTCAATGAGCTCGCGTATCTCATCAATAAAGCCGTTTTTCATTAGATGCCTTACAGATGCGTTTACGCTAAGGGTGAGGTCCAGTCCTGTACTGCGTATTATGCCGCTGAAAAACTCGACCGCTTTCTTGAATACCATGCTGTCGACCTTATCTATAAGTCCTACAGTTTCGGCAATAGGTATGAATTCGCCGGGCGAGATGAATTTTCCCTCGCTGTCCTTCATGCGGGCAAGTGCTTCAAATCCGCGGAGCTTATGCTCCATGTCGAACTGCGGCTGAAGATTGAAGTATATCGTCTCGTTTTCAAGAGCGGCTCTTATCTTGTTCTCTATCTCGAGGATATGCTCGTTTCTGAGCATATCAGATGAGAAACGCAGTATGTGGTCGCTGCTGTTCGCCTTCTTTATCTCGTTCATTGCCGCGTTTGCGTGAGAAATGAGCGAATCTGCCGTCTCGGCATCTGCGGGATACTCCGCATAGCCGAAGCTCGCTGTCATGTAGAGGTCGCAGCCGTCGACCATAAGCTGCTCGCTCAACGCATCGGCGTAGAGGTCGATAATGCTCCGGAGCTCCTCGTCTGAGCTGTACCCCCATATGACAAGCAGGAACTCATCTCCGTTTATTCGCGTTATGAAATTCGGAACTGTTATGCTCTCGTCAACGAATATCGCCTTCCAGCGGTCGGCTATGCCGATAAGCACCTGATTTCCTGCTTCAAGTCCGAGTGTATCGTTGACGCTCTTGAAGTGATTCAGGTCTATTGATACTGCTGTAAACTTCTCCTGACGCTCAATAAGGTCGGCTATGTATTCCGTACAGGCAAAGCGGTTCGGAAGTCCGGTGAGCGCATCGGTGTAGCTCATGTGCTTCAGACGCTTCATGACCTTGTATCGCGCTATATGCGAGGATACGAAAAATGTCGTCAGTTCAAGAGTCTCCTTGATGCGCATCGTCTCTTCAGTATCAAAATTAGTCGCCCATATGAAGCCAAGTACCTCGTGTCCCTGTCTAAGCGGGAAAAGCACTACGCTTTTGACTCCTGCTTCAACAAGTGTGAGATACCACGGATTGTTTACCTTGCTGTAATACTCCATGTCTTTCTCGTTCTGAATGATAGCACAGTCGTTCTCGCTGCTTATCATATCTATCCATGAAAAAGCTATGTCATAAAAGCTCTCAAACTGTGTGACCCTTTTGAGATTGCTGCCTTCTCGGAAATCACTCGCAAGGATAGAAAAGCTCTCCTCATCATTGTTAAGCAGAAGCACCGTACAGCACTCCGCCTTGCAAATCTGACGTATCTCCGAAATAACGTTTTTCATCGCGTCTTCAAGATTGTTCGCTTTGTGGAGCCTGATACAGGTCTTCAGAACGTCGTTCGAGGTCTGGACGGTATTAACAGCATCAAGGATAATATCCGGGTCTTTGCTCGGATTTGCCGTATATGCACAGTAAAATGTGTTCCCATCTTCACAGTCGAGCGGCATGGCGTAGATGTCGAACCATATGTCTACGTTGTCAAGATGAGCATAGGTATGCACCGGTATCTTCTGTACCGCCGCCTTGAAACAGACTTCCTCAAAGCTGCGGTTTTTCGGGAAATAATCATAATAAAGTGCGCCCAGCACAAATATATCCCGCTTTGTTTCATATGCGTCCTGTACATCGCTGTGCATCCGCATCTCTATCATATCAATGTATTTTTTATTCCCCGCAGCAATGCGTATATCGCCGTATCCGCCGTCATCATCCCTTTCGACCGACACTACACAGGTAGGAGAAAAAAATGTTTCCGCAAATTTCTGTATATCCATATTGACTCCTTTCCGTTACAGGCAGTCTGCTTCCGATACTAAATCAGCTTCGCCGGCGTAACATCAATCAGATATCAGATATTTATACATTTATATTATAAAACAATACCATAAAAATGCAATAGATAAAATATAAATTAAATTTGTAATAATATTAACGTGTCAAATCTTTTGTGATATATATTCTTTCCAGCATTCTGCGGCATTTTTTTGCCTTCGATGTTCAAATTCTCTTGGAAATACAGGCTGTAATTGCTCCGTGAGCAGCTTTTATGACTCCTTGGAACGCTTTTCAGACAGCGTTTAGTCAGTTCTTACGTAATTTATAAAATATTCATCTGTTATTAACATTTTTTGGTGATATGCATGATATAATATACATATAGCCGCATAATAAAATGCATACACGTTTATTATGCTCGTAAGGCAGGAAAGCTCGTTGACCACTTTTTGCGTGAAATAGCTGAACTGACTAATACGCTCGATTCTTTGGCATCATAGCAAAACAACTCACACCCCATCAACCACTACATAAAGGAGAATTTTTATGAAAGAACTCGAAATTGAAGCTTTATCAGAAAACCTCCCGCAGGTGCTCGCCTTTGTAGATGAACAGCTCGAGGCGGCTGACTGCCCCATGAAGATACAGATACAGATCGACATCGCTGTTGAGGAGATATTCGTCAATATCGCTCACTATGCTTATGCTCCGGAAACCGGAAAAGCTATGGTGCGCATCGAAACTCTCGCCGACCCTCCGTCGGTGGATATCACATTCATCGACAACGGTGTCCCCTATGACCCGCTTGCAAAGGCCGACCCCGATATCACACTCAGTGCGGAAGAGCGTCAGATAGGCGGTCTCGGCATCTTCATGGTGAAAAAATCTATGGACGATGTTAAATACGAATACCTCGACGGACATAATATTCTAACATTAAAAAAGGGTCTGGTGATCAGATGAAACAGATATTTGGCTTTAAGATAGGCGGACTGATGCATAAGATATTCAATCTTGTGCTCGTATTTATTCTCGCTATAATTGGCGTATTCGGATGCGTTTCGGCATACCAGGCAAAGGAGCTCACGACTGTTGTTAATGACGCAAGCAACGAACAGCAGCAGGCTATCGAAAGGGTATCCGGCGATACAATGCATCAGGTCATAGAAAATTCTATGGTCAAAACAAACGGACTTCAGGCTTATATCTCGGACGATATGTTTTCCGAGGTCAAGGGCGATATCGAGCTTTTACAGCTTTTCGCAAGCGAGCTTTTTGCTAATCAGGACAAGCTCTCGCTTCAGCCCGTTGACTATCCTCAGCTCGAAAAAAACGGCGTCGCTTCCGTTCAGATGCAGCACTCCAAAGGCGTTGACCCGGCAGATTCAGACCAGCTTCGCGTTGTGAGCAATATGCAGAATATTATGCTCTCGCTTTTCCAGAGCTCGGACAAGCTCAGCTCTTGTATCGTATCAACTGCCGACGGTGTTACACTTTATGTCGATGAACGCTCCGGTGAGTATTTCGACGATAACGGTGACGTTATCAAAGAATTTGAAGCCCGTGAACGCCCCTGGTACAAGGGCGCTGTTGAGACCAACGGTGTCTATTTCACTGGCATCGAGCACGACAGCTTTACGGATTATATCGGCGTTGTGTGCTCTGCTCCCGTTTACTATAACGGCGAGGTCGTTGCAGTCGTTGCAGCCGATATCTTCCTCGATACTATGGCTTCATATGTCAACACCTCTGCTGAGAACGGCGGTTTCGTATGTATCGTTGACAACAACGGCGAGGTCGCATTCTCACCCATGCAGGACGGCACATTCAGAGTTGACCCCTCGAATGACGCTGGTGACCTGAGAAAATCTGAGAATACCAAGCTTGCTGAATTCATCTCGCAGTCTATGACTGAGTCAACCGGACTCCGTGATATCACTATTGACGGCAAAAACTACTACATGGCTGGCTATCCCATTCCTACTGTCGGCTGGGCAGCAATATCCTGCATAGAAAAGGATATTACTGAAATGCCCGCAAAAATGATGCTTGATGAATTCGACCGCGTAAACAATGACGCAACAGATAAATTTGAAAACGGCACAAAGCACTCGAAACAGACCACTCTCGTTATGATCGCAATTGTGCTCATACTCGGTTCAGGCTCAGCTCTATATGTCGCAAGCAGAATAGTCAAGCCGGTAGAGTTCATGACAGAGCGCATAGGCGAGCTCAGCGGAAAAGACCTCGAGTTCAAAATGGACGATTCTCTCCGCACCGGCGATGAGATTGAGGTGCTTGCAGAGTCCTTCGCTACCCTTTCAAAGCGTACTGTTGAATATATACAGCAGATCACTGACATAACCGCCGAAAAGGAACGTATCGGCGCCGAGCTTGAGCTCGCAACCAAGATACAGGCGGATATGCTCCCGAATATTTACCCCGCATTCCCCGAACGTTCTGAGTTCGATATCTATGCGACCATGACTCCCGCTAAGGAGGTAGGAGGCGACTTCTATGACTTCTTCCTCATCGACAATGACCACCTCGGCATGGTAATGGCTGACGTTTCCGGCAAGGGCGTTCCTGCGGCTCTGTTTATGATGATGTCGAAGATCCTTGTGAACAATTACGCGCTTATGGGCGGAAGTCCCGCAAAGGTGCTCGAACAGGTCAACAATCAGATCTGCAAGAACAACGAGGAGGAAATGTTCGTAACTGTCTGGTTCGGCGTTCTTGAAATATCCACCGGCAAGGTCACTGCCGCTAATGCCGGACATGAATACCCCATTCTCAAAAAGGCTGGAGGCGAGTTTGAGCTCTTCAAGGATAAGCACGGCTTCGTCATCGGCGGCATGGACGGTATGCGCTACAAGGACTACGAGTTCACGCTTGAAAAGGGCGGCACTCTCTTCCTCTATACCGACGGTGTTGCAGAGGCTACTAACGCTCAGAACGAGCTCTTCGGCACCGACCGCATGATAGAAGCCCTCAATAAGAATGCTGATGCTTCTCCGACTGACCTGCTCAATAATATGAAACAGGCTGTTGACGAATTCGTGGGTGAAGCTCCGCAGTTCGACGACCTCACAATGCTCGGCGTAAAGCTGAATTGAACAAACATATCTATAAAGGAATGAATTTCTGATGTTAACATTTTTATTAGGCATTGGAGTCCTTATCATCGGCGGAGCCCTCTACGGAAGGCTCACCGAGAAGATACTCAGACCCACTGACGCCAAAACTCCCGCCGTCGAGAAATTCGACGGCGTGGACTATGTTCCTATGAAGAAGTGGAAAAACAGTCTTATCGAGCTTCTCAACATCGCGGGAACAGGCCCTATACTCGGACCGATACAAGGAATCCTCTTCGGTCCTGTCGCTTTTGTCACTATCCCCATAGGATGCGTGATAGGCGGTGCTTTCCACGATTACATGAGCGGTATGATATCCGTCAGAAACGGCGGAGAACAGATGCCCTCACTGGTAAAGCGCATCCTCGGAAAATATGTGTACGCTGTATACATCTTTTTCGTCTGCCTCTTATTGCTCCTGCTCGGTGTTGTGTTCATCTATACTCCCGGTGACATCTTTGTTACTCAAATAATTGGTCAGGAAAGTTCTCTCGGCAACCCTGTGATATGGATCATTTACGGAGTTATCTTCGCCTATTACATTGTTGCTGCACTTCTGCCGATAGATAAGATAATCGGTAGAATTTACCCGATTTTCGGAGCAATACTCCTCCTTTCGGCAGTCGGGGTTTTCGCCGGCTTATTTGTCAAGGGCTATAAGCTCGATGAGATATGGAATGCTGATGCTTATTTCTTCAATCCTTACGGCGAGCATTTTATCCCCATTTTCTTCGTGACCGTCGCCTGCGGTATCGTTTCCGGATTCCATTCAACTCAAGCTACTATTGTCTCGCGTACTATCGCTGACGAGCGCGAGGGCAGGACTACATTCTACAGCATGATGATCCTCGAAGGCTTTATCGCAATGGTTTGGGCGGCTGCCGCAATGGGAGCCGTGAACGCAGGACTGCTCACGAATGATATCCTCCATACTCAGCCGACAACCGCTGTCGGTGTTATCGCAAAGGATATGCTCGGCGGCGTTGGCGGACTTATCGCTATAACCGGAGTTATTCTTCTTCCTGTTACATCGGGCGATACAGCTCTTCGCTCGCTGAGGATAATCCTTTCAGAGACCTTCCGCATCGACACTAAAAAGAAAAAGAAGAACCTCCTGCTCGCTCTTGTGATATTCACAGTTGTCGCGGCTATACTCATCTATGCAAAGGCTGATACAAACGGCTTCAATATCCTCTGGAGATACTTCTCGTGGGCTAACGAAACTACTGCAGTATTCGCTTTCTCAATGATCTGCCTGTACATGATGAGGAACAAGATGCCCTATATCATGGCTCTTATCCCCGGAATGTTCTATATGTACATAGTTGCAGCCTATATCCTTAACGCTCACATCGGCTTCAATCTGCCGTGGACTGCAAGCTATATCATCGCAGGAGTGATAACTCTCGCCTACGGTGCTGTTATCATCTTCTTCGGAAAACGCTCTCAGAAACAATAAAACTGAAATCCGCCTTTAAAGCCGGTACTCGTACAGAAGTTTACACCTACTACTGGGAAAGGACCTTTTTCAAAGACTCC
>DEDQ01000001.1:6894-7152 GCA_002350065.1 Ruminococcus flavefaciens | reverse complement strand
GGGCGCGCCGCCGTCAGCGGGAGCCCTTTTCCAAAAGGGTTTACCTCAATAATACGTGTTAAGCTTCAGATCTCGGTTTATTCTTCATCTTCTTTTCGACGAATGAAGCCTGAGAACTTAACTGCAAAGCATCCGCATATGATCAGCATAAATGCACCGGATACGATCATCCAATTATACATTGAATTGTTACCGGTCTGCGGAAGCTCGACTTGTTCATCGGCAGAATTACTGCTGTTGCCCGTAACAGGATCAACC
>DEDQ01000001.1:1449-6867 GCA_002350065.1 Ruminococcus flavefaciens | reverse complement strand
CGGACTTGGACGTGATTTCCGCTGATATATGTGCCTTTCCGGTTCTGTTTTCGTAATCATTGATCACCCAACTGCACAATTCATCATCAGAAGCAATGTGGTTGTCACTAACTGAAGATGAACCATTTCCATTTGCATAATAGATCTTGGAGTGATTCTTGTCACCTGATGTGAAAGGAACGAAAGATCCAGTGAACTCAGGATCTGTGTACCAGCCTTTGAAGTCACACTGTCCTGAAAGGTCGGGAAGCTCTGTAACTTCTTCGCCAAACTTAACAGGCATGATCTCCGTTCTGCCGTCCCAGTAATTAAGGACGATGTTTTCATAGACCTCGTATTCATTATTGTCGGTGAAGTCAATATATTCACCGTCAACTACGATATGTGCCGAATTCTTGAATGTTATATTTGCAAAAGGTGTTATAAGAAGTTTAACGTTATCGGGTATCACGAGATCCTTGTCAAGTGTGATGTCGCCGAACAGTGAAAGCTCAACTTCATCGTAGTTATCCTTTGCGAACTCAGCAGCCTGATATACATTCTGGAACATCTGTCCGTCGCTGAGCATTGCATAGAATGAAGATGGGATATGTCTTGTACTTAAAGGCTTTTTGCATTCTGTACAGAGCTGTACTGCAAGACCGTCGTTTCCTGATTCAGGAGCACTTACCACATAGAAATTTCCTCCTGTACACTCGTGCTCTGCAACAGAAATAAGCGGATATATCGTCTCGTATCCGTCATCGTCAACAAAATGAATAACGAATCTTTCTCCCGGTTCGTTTGCTTTTACTCTTAAAACAGCCTCACTTTTAACAGTGTATACACCGTTGTTGAATTCGTAATCTCCATTTGTTACTTCAAATTCGATTGCCGGCTCCGGAGATGCCTGAACTCTTCTCATAAGAATATTGCGAGGATCAAGAGAAGAAACAGAAACCCGATTATCCTTTGCATCGGTTATAAATACATCGACAGATACAGAATTATCTGACGGCTTGACCATGTTATAAATATCTTTGCCTACTGTAATAGTACCTGAAAGCGGGATAGTTACATCGTTGATCTTGAAATTCATATCATCGTCTTTAATATTGTTTCCGCCGTTAGATAAAGCATAGTTCAAATATTCATCCTGGTGATGTTTCAAATTAAAATCGGCAGGAGACAGTTCATCTTTTTTGACTTTATTAAAGTCATCCATTTGCTCCTTGAGTTGTTTGGTGTTGATCTTGAGGTCATCATCTTTAAAATCATCGATCTTATCCTTTGGATTATCCTTTGGATTATCCTTTGACTTATCCATTGCAGCTTTGAGAGCATCGATTCCACTATTCAGAAATGCGTGCGGGAGGTCAAATTCACGTCCTTCACCGATCTCATAAAGATTATCATTTATGATTATCTCATAAGGTATTTCTGTTGTTGAACCTTCCAGAGTTGATACAAAAATACTGTCAAGAACATGAACAACTGTAGTACCGCTGATTACCTCAGAAGTAAATGTTGCAAGGAACTGTGCAATCGGCATACCGCTTGTGCCAAGCGACAGGATATCTATAAACATCTTTTTGTTTTCAAGGTCTTTCTGAAGCGGTGATTTCCATGCATCGCCTACTTTTATATCAATTACAGCAGATTCACCCGGATTAAGCTCTTCAGCACGGATAGATTGCTTACCGGATGCGCTGCTACTTAACATAACTTTTGATTTAATAACTTTATGTGTGCCGTCCTGACAAATGTGTTTATAGTTATAATATCCGTGTTCAACGTTATTGATTTTGTTTTCAAGCCCATAGATAGGTCTGTCTGAAACATTTGTCATAGTGATCCTTATAGGGTATTCATAACCCAGGCAGGAATAACTTGGAACTTCAATCGTCATTTTCAAAGCATCGCCTGCGTAAACGTGGATATCGTTCTCTGAGTAGAACGGGTACTCAAACTCATCACCGTCGTTCATACCCTTGAAAAGAGCACTTATAGTATAATCGCCTGCAACGTCACCGCGCAGATACCAGTGAATATTTTTTACATCATTGGGTACAAGATCGCCGATAAACTGTGTCTGGTCACTGTTACAGAGTGTAAGTCCCTCCGGAACATTGAGAGTTGCAGAACAATCCTCAAGAGTTTCCTTGTCACTGTTCATTACAATGAGCTGAACATCGTAGAATTCCTTGAGCCACTTGCATTCACCGTATATAATGATGAACATTTCCTGCTCCTCATATTCATAATATGTAGCAGTTGCGTTTATCTGAGGAATGTATACGGGTTCGCCCGGATTAACAGGCTTATTTGTATTAGGATAAACTATCTTAGGCTTCGGAGCGGCAGGAACTACAGGTGTTCCAGATGTGCTCGGTGTGTATGAGACAGGAACAGCTTCATACTTTGTAAAGATAATAGACTCATCATGGAATGTCATCTCAACAGAATATTTAAAATAGTGGTAGTTCTCCGGATCATCAACACTGATTCCGGCACTTGAGATCTCTTCCTTTGTCATGGGCTTAGCTGTCAGTTCACCTTTGATATTCAGCTTTTCATTTTTCTCTTCATTTACCTGTTCTTCGATCTGCTTATCATATTCTGTTGTTACAGGTGAGAACGGTTTTATTGTTGAAGTAGTTGACGTAACTGAGGTCGTAGTAGTTGTAGTCGATGTAGTAGTTGTAGTTGCAGTAGTTGTTGTAGTTATTGGCTTGGGATCGGAAATCTCAGGAACATACTCCGTATCTTCCCATTCGCATATAAAGGGAAGGCTTTCATCGTCTGAGCCGTTACTCCATGTGCTTTTATTGCAGATCTTGATGTAATCTTCTTCGCTGTTATTCTTAGGCTCGCTGCCTTTCCAATTGGTGTAGGTCATAGGTTCGTCTGTTACCCATCCGAATGCTGTGTCTGCATTGCGGAAACCACCTATCCAGCAGTCAGAAACGTCTGACATCAAAGCCTGTACCTGTGACTGTTCTGTTGCGGAGGTTATTGTAACAAGGTGACCGCCGATACTTTCGCAGTAAGCCTTTGCCTTTTTCCATGTAAGAGGTGTTTCTATCAGCTTATATCTCGGAGATTTTTCTGTTGGTCTGAAATACGGGTCACCGTTTGCATCAGTAACAACATCTCCGTTTAAATAACATGGTTTATCGCTGGCTTTGAAATACTTTGAGAAGTTCTCGATGACAACTCCCGGTTCTTCGGCATAGATCGCCAGACCTAAAAATCTGGTCGTATCTGTCAGGGTGATGGTCTGACCCTTATTCAGATAGATACCGCCCTTTTCTCCGTCAAATCTGACCCTGTTGCTGAAATCATAAAGAGTATCGCCGTCTATGCGTACTCCAAAATCTTTGTTGCTTTGTGTGATACCGAATGTGACCTTTAGTATACCTTTTGAGTTTTTACCATATATAGCTATACCATCAGAGTTGATGAGAGAGCCGTTTACGTGAGCGATACCGGTAAATCCTTCGCTTAACAGAACACCATTACCGTTATCAGATGTATTATACATACGTCCTCCGGTAAATAAGGCATAACTGTTGCCGGAACCAAGGCATACGATCGAACCTCTGTTCGCATAAAAATAACCGTTTACATTTTCAAATTTACCAGTGCTGCTGACTTTTACCGCAGGCTCTGTACTATATTCCTTACAGTTGATAACACCGTTATATATCGTGAGAGAGCCATCAACATTAAAGAGCGTTTCCGTTGAAGTACAGTTTATACTGCCCTTTGAAGAAGAATACGTACTGCCATTCCAGTCAGAATCTCTGATTATTACGTTTCCTTTGCAGTTTATCGACTCAATATTTATTTTATGACCATTCAGGTCGATATCAAGGGCTTCGTTTACAGTAATACTTTCCGCTGTAACATCGCAGTCGAGCTTATAATAACCAGCTGAAGGGAGACTGGTGGGATCATCCCATAAACGAAAATCTGATATCGGCTCGCCGCCCTTCTCCATAATATAACCGAAATCATCAAGTCCGTAATAAGCATAACCTCCATAGATTCCGCTGTAAGCTATATCGTCCCAGCGACCGAATTCCCCCTTGCTGTGATCACCGTAAAACAATACTGCATTCTGATTGCCGTCTAAATTATTAGGATTATCTGCTTGCCAGTTTGTATAATCCAAAGATTCACCTGTTATCCATTCAAATTCTTTGTCATCGTTTCTTGTCATACCTATCCAGTAATTATTTCTTAGCGACTTGGTTTCATTTACAAGGGATTCGATCATCGCCTGTTCTTTCTGTGAAGTGATAACGGCAAGATGTGCTCCGTGTTCTTCACATTTGCTTTCGGCTTCCTGCCAGGTCAACCCGTCGTTGACGATAACATAGTTTGAAGGAGACGGATAATACTTCCAGTTTACATCTTCCGTATACGGCAGATCGGATATTGTTCCCGCCTTCCACTGCAATATGATCTCTGCATCACGGAGTGTTATCTTGCTGTCCTTATCGACATCAGCTGCAACAGTATCAGCTATTTGATAGTTATCGCTATTTCTGACGTAGTTCTCTATAAGAACAGCATCATCATTGTCAGTGGTCCCGTTATTATCAGCATCACCGTACAATATATCCGATGAACTTTCCTGAGACGTGTCAGTTTCTGATGCCATAGCGGAGACAGGGAACATCGACAATGTCTGAACACATCCCAACGAAGAAGCAATAAAAAAAGACAGGACTTTTTTTGTTACCCTTCCATTCTTTTTCATAATACCAATCCTTTCATTTTTATCGTACAGAGCTATAGCTCTCACATATATAATTATATATACCGTCAGTGTAAATTTCAATAAATAAGGCAGAGTTCGCGCTGTATTTGTATGTTTGCATATATATTTTTTCTTAAATCATTTCATGCTATACACAATTTATAGTGTTAAAACATCAGAATGAGACTTCAAATCTGAAAAATGCTTGATATATCTGATGATTGATGATATAATGAGTACAACGATACTCAGGAAATACACTTGTCTGCATAAGCAGACCACGCCGCTTCGGAAAATCCTTTGCTGCATTAAATTTGAAAAGGAGTACAGAGCCTTATGAAATATGAACCGCTGCTGAAGCATCTGCTTCACTATGACGATATCGTCATTCAGGTGCATCATAATCCGGATGCCGATGCTATCGCTTCCGGATTTGCGCTTTGTCGCTATCTGGAAAACAACGGAAAAAAGCCGCGCTTTATTTATGCCGGCGAACGCGAGATCAGCAAGCCCAATATGCTCATCATGCTGAACAAGCTCGGCATTCAGGTAAGCCATGTCAGAGACTTGAACGAAAACGGCGTTCTGCCTCAGCTTCTTATCACTGTTGACTGCTTTCACGGAGAAGGAAATGTCGGCAGCTTTGCGGCGGAAAAAGTCATTGTCATCGA
>DEDQ01000001.1:1249-1406 GCA_002350065.1 Ruminococcus flavefaciens | reverse complement strand
ATTACGGAAGCTGTGCGGCTGTCATCTATGAGCTGTTCAAGGAGATAGGCTATGACCTCAACGAAGAACAGAACGTTGCAACGGCGCTCTATTACGGCTTGTATATGGACACGGTCGGACTTTCGGAGATAAGTGAGCCGATGGACCGTGAGCTCCG
>DEDQ01000001.1:0-1133 GCA_002350065.1 Ruminococcus flavefaciens | reverse complement strand
GATCCCTCCCTCCCGAAGCAGCAGAGCGCCTATACCATCGCGGACAACTGCGACCCGAACCTCCTCGGCATAATCTCCGATACGCTTATTCAGGTCGATATGGTCTCAGACTGCGTTGTCTGCTGTCCGTATCATACCGGATACAAGATATCTGTCCGCACCTGTACGGATTCTGTCAAGGCTCCGGATCTTGCCGCGTTTATTACCTACGGATACGGCGGAGGCGGCGGACATGACAACAAAGCAGGCGGCTGCATCGACTATCAGAGCTCACTGCCGAAGGATATAATGGATTTTGTTGCCGATCGTATCCGCGATTTCTTTACAAAGCCCGATGTCATTTTTGCAGGCAGGGATTGTCCCGATTTTTCCGGCGCAGAATACTTCCGGAAAAAGGAGGTCGTTCTGGGTTATGTCCCCACAGCAGCGCTCTCGCCGGAGGGAGAGGATATACATATCCGTATGCTGGAGGGCGATATTACTCTGACACCCGATCCGGACATCTATCTTATGGTCGGTGTGATCGGCGAAGTTTATCCCATCAGGCGCGAGAAATTCGAGAAAAAATATGTAAGATGTGAGGGTACTCCTGATGTGTCTGCATATTATTATCCCCCTTCTGCACGTATCGGTCAGAAAAAAACCGGCAGACAGCTCACGGAATACCTGCTCGGGTGCAAGGCATCAGGCAGCAGCGAGATCCTTGCCATGAAGCTGAATAATTTTACCAAGCTCTATTCTCTCTGGGATCAGGAGCATTATATGTACGGCAACATCGGGGATTATCTGGCACATCCTGCACATGACGAAAACGATCTCTATATCATACGCGGAGATATCTTTACACTGACATATGAAGGCTGCTGAGTATGATCCAGTGAGTTGCCGTCGCCGTTGGCATCGCCAATAATATTTTCTTCTGAGGTAGTTGTAGGGGCACACTGATTCTGACGGTAATAACTACGAATGAGCTCTGCATCTGCTCTGGTTATCATACCGTCCTAATTAAAATCAGCCTGTTCAGAATTGATCTCGCATACTTCAATATTTTTTGCAGAGTTAAACAACACATTCACAATATATGGCATTGTGTCCAACTACAATCACGTTCATTTGTTCAAGATAAAATATAA
>DEDQ01000081.1:43251-47975 GCA_002350065.1 Ruminococcus flavefaciens | reverse complement strand
TGCGGCAGAATTTTTGTCTGTTTTTCCCCTGCCGTATCGACATATTCCGCGCCTCCCGCGCATTATAATTATCACATAGGGAGGTGAACGCTCTGACCATTTATGTCGATGTCCTCATCATACTCAACGTCTATGTGAACTATTTTCTGCTGCGGACAACCGCTAAGCTGAACCGTTCTCCGCTGCGGGTATGGCGATGTATCGCGGCTTCATTCTACGGGAGCCTTTTCTCGCTGATGATACTTGCACCGAAGCTGCCTGTACCGCTCTCGCTCGGGATAAAAACTGCCGGCGCGTTCACGATAGTCATCGCCGCATTCGGAGTTCACGGCTCACGCCGGCTCATGAAGAACACCTTCACGTTCTTCGCGGTCAACTTCATCTTCGCCGGAGTGATATACGCGGTGTATTCGTGGCTGAAGCCGCAGTTCATGCACTTCTCGAACTCGTGCTTCTACATAGACTTCTCGCTCCTGCTCCTCGTGACCGTAACTGCCGCGCTGTACGGAGCTGTATGCCTCTTCCGGAGATTCACCGCTCCGCCCTGCTTTGACGATACTCAGGTGATGATACGCTGCGGAGGTAAGGTCTCGGCGATAGAGGGGCTCGCCGACACCGGCAACGCCCTCATCGACTGCTTCACCGGCAGACCCGTGATGATATGCTCGCGCGAGGATATCGGCGATATACCGGCAAGAGTGAGACTTATCCCCTGCTCTACGGTCTCGGATACGGGAGTAATACCGGTATTCCGTCCGGACGAGGTAGTCATCGTGAACCGCATCACCGGCGAAAAGAAGCCCGTAGACGTCATGATAGGACTCGGAAAATGCTCCGGCAGAGCTGTCTACGACCCGAAGATACTGAAATACTGAAAGGAGAAAAACATGGTCATACTGCAATCTTTATTATCAAAGCTGAAACGCCTTTTCGGAAGGGAGGTCTACTACGTAAACGGCGCAGATACGCTGCCTCCGCCGCTCTCGCGCATAGAAGAGGAGGAGGTATTCGCCCGCCTCACCGAGAACGATACTGCCGCGCGAAAGAAGCTAATCGTGCATAATCTGCGTCTTGTGGTTTATATCGCGAAAAAGTTTGAATCCACCGGAATCGGCATCGAGGACCTCGTCTCTATCGGCACTATCGGACTTATCAAAGCCGTGAACACATTCCGTCCCGACAGGAATATCAAGCTCGCGACTTATGCCTCACGCTGCATCGAAAACGAGATACTCATGTTCCTGCGCAAATCCTCGCAGTACAGGGGCGATATCTCCATCGACGAGCCCCTCAACGTCGATTACGACGGAAACGAGCTCCTGCTGTCGGACGTGCTCGGCACCGATGACGACATTGTCAACAAGGGCATCGAGACTGAAGCAGAGCGCGAGATGCTCCGCGGCGCAGTCGCCGAGCTCGGCGACAGGGAACGCGAGATAATGGAGCTCCGGTTCGGGCTCCGCAGCGGAAAGGAAATGACACAGAAAGAAGTCGCCGATGCTATAGGGATCTCGCAGTCATACATATCCCGCCTTGAAAAAAGAATAATACAAAAGCTCCGTGTAAAGCTCGAAAGCATATGCTGAAACGCCTTATCAAAGTTTTCTCCACGTTTTAGGATAATATGACGATTTTTGCCGCCGCTATTGAAAAAAGCTCCCATAAGTGATATAATATAAGATGTATAACTATACTTATGTTTCACTTGTAAGGAGCTTTTTTAATGAGAAAATGGAACATCAGCTCGCCGGACAGAGCCGCTGTGTCAAAGCTTATGCTCGGCTGCGGAGTGACCTCGCTGACTGCGGCAGCTCTCGCGGCAAAGGGCTATACATCACCCGAGCAGGTAGCTGAGAAGCTGAATGCGGAGGGACTGTCCGACCCGTTTCTTATAAAGGATATGCAGGCTGCCGCCGAGGCTGTCAACTCTGCCGCCGACGAGGGCAGACGCATCTGCGTATACGGAGATTACGACTGCGACGGCATAATGGCTACTGCCATACTCTATACCTACCTTTCGGAGATAGGCGCCGACGTTACATACTATATCCCCGAACGCTCGGAGGGCTACGGTCTGAACAAAGCTGCCATAGACCGAATACACGCCGACGGCGCAGAGCTGATAGTGACCGTGGACAACGGCATTTCCGCCATTGACGAAGCTGAATACATCTACGAGCTCGGCATGGAGCTCGTTATCACCGACCACCACCAGCAGGGAGATACGCTCCCGCGGGCTGAGGCTGTAGTCGACCCGCACAGGCACGACTGCTTCTCCCCTTTCAAGTACGCCTGCGGAGCTGTCATAGCTCTCAAGCTCGTAGCCGCTCTCGACGGCGGAGACTACACAATGGCGCTCGAGCAGTTCGCAGACCTCGCCGCGATAGCAACTATCGCGGATATAGTCGAGCTCACAGGCGAGAACAGGTTCATCGTCTCATACGGCATGGAGCTGATAAACAACTCCGACCGCCCCGCTGTAATGGCGCTGAAAGAGATATCCGGAATCTCCGGCAAGACCTGCGATACGCAGTCTATCGGCTTCGGCATAGCTCCGAGGATAAACGCCTCCGGCAGATTCGGCTCGCCGCGCCGGGCTATGGAGCTCCTGCTATGCGAGGACATAGAGGAAGCACGGGCAATCGCATCCGAGCTCGACAGTCTCAATACAGAACGCAAGGAAACTGAAAACACTATCATTTCCGAGATACTTTCCATGACTGCCTCCGACCCCTCACTCACCCGCGGAAGAGTCATCTTCCTCTGCGGAAAGGGCTGGCACCACGGAGTTATCGGCATTGTCGCCTCGCGCATCATGGAGCTGTTCGGCAAGCCCTGCTTCATCGCCTCCGAGGAAAACGGTGAGATACGCGGCTCAGCGCGTTCATTCGGAGCTTTCTCCGTATTCGGAGCTCTTTCCGCTGCCTCAGATGCGCTCGACAAATTCGGCGGTCACCCCGGAGCCGGCGGCTTCACCATAAAAAAAGGCAGAGCCGGTGATTTCCGGGCAATGCTTGAAAAATACGCAGCCGAAAACTTTCCGGTAATGCCTCCGGCTGAGCTCAGAGCGGACGCTCCTCTGACGCCGGCTGAGCTGACTGTCGAAAACGTGGAGGGTCTGAACGCTCTCGAGCCATTCGGCGCCGGAAACGAAAAGCCGCTCTTCTACATCGAAAACGCTGTCATAACCGAGGTCATACCTCTCAAGGAAGGCGCTCACACCAAGCTGAAAATAAAGTTCGGATTTGCCTCCGCCGAGGCACTTGTATTCCGGAAGAATCCCCGCGAGCTCACTGTCCGCAAGGGCGACTGCTGCGACATGATAGTCTCGCCCGGGATAAACGAATTCAGGGGGAATGTCTCAGTTTCGCTCATCGTCAGCGATATCCGGCTCCACGGCTTCGAGCAGAGCAGATACTTCGCCGCTCTGAACACATTTGAAGCCTTCACCCGCGGAGAGGAGCTCCCAGCCAACTACTACCCCGCCATGTACCCCTCACGCGAATGCGCGGCTAAAATATATACAGGGATACCGCCAGAGGGCATTCCCGCTGATACGCTATATCTCAAGCTTTCCGACCCCAAGATAAATTTCTGCCGGTTCTGTACAGCGGCAGAGGCGCTTCGCCAGCTCGGGCTGATAACCGTTGCCCCGGCAGGCTCGATACTAAGACGTGTCGAAAATGCGGAAAAAGTACAGCTTGATTCAGCTCCGATTCTCGCGGAGCTGAGGCATAAACTCGACGAGCTGTGTGCTGTCAGAAAAGAAGGAGGACGTTCACAATGACTGACGCTAATACCAACGAATTGTTCAAAGAAGTAGGCATACCGATACCGGATACAGGCTCCGCTGAGGTAGCACGCGAGATAATCGACTCTATCCCCGATTACGACGAAAACTTCACCATAGAAAAGGTCATACAGAAGATACTCAAGGACGACAAGCAGTACGACATGAGCAAGATAATATCCGCATACGAATTCGCGGCAAAGGCTCATGAGGGTCAGAAGCGTTCCTCCGGTCAGGACTACATAATCCATCCGCTCGCTGTATCGTATATCCTCCTTGAAATAGGCATGGACACCGATACTATCTGCGCGGCGCTGCTCCACGACGTTGTCGAGGACACTCCCGCTACGCTCGACGACCTCAAAAAGCGCTTCGGTCAGGACGTTGCCATGCTCGTTGACGGCGTAACAAAGCTGAGCAAGATACCTACCAACACCAAGGAGGAGCAGCAGGCTGAGAATATCCGTAAGATACTCCTCGCGATGTCGCAGGATATCCGTGTCATGATAATCAAGCTCGCCGACCGCCTCCACAACATGAGAACGCTCAAATACCGCCCTCTCGAGAAGCAGCGCGCTACTGCCCTCGAGACCATGAACATCTACGCTCCTATCGCCCACCGTCTCGGAATCAGGACAATACAGGAAGAGCTCGAGGACCTCTCATTCCGCTTCCTCGACCCGTTCGCATACTCCGAGATAGACCATATCCTCGAGGCCAAAAAAGAAGAGCGCGAGCAGTTCATCGTCACGATTCAGGAGCGCATCGCACGCCGCTTCAATCAGGAGGACTTCACCGAGCCCCCCATGATAGAGGGTCGTGTAAAGAGCATCTACAGCATCTACAAGAAGATATTCCTCAACCACAAGAACATCGACGAGATATACGACAAATATGCCGTAAGAATAATCGTCACCACTATCGCCGAATGCTA
>DEDQ01000081.1:26764-43190 GCA_002350065.1 Ruminococcus flavefaciens | reverse complement strand
ATCTCAACTCCGAAGGCGAATATGTACCAGTCGCTGCATACGACCGTACTCGGCACCGAGGGTATCCCCTTCGAGGTGCAGATTCGTACATGGGATATGCACGAGACCGCTGAATACGGTATCGCTGCCCACTGGAAATACAAGGAGGGCATTCGCGGCAAGGACAAAATGGAAAGTCGTCTCGCATGGGTGCGTCAGGTAATCGAGGCTCAGCAGACCTCCGACGACGTCGAGGAGATAGTCCGTATAATCAAGACCGATATTGCACCCGAGGACATAGTTGTCATGACGCCCAAGGGCAAGTCGATCGACCTGCCTATGGATTCCACTGTCATCGACTTCGCATACCGTATCCACACCGAGATAGGTCACAAGACCATCGGCGCCAAGGTCGACGGCAGGATAGTGCCGCTGGATTACAAGCTCCAGACCGGTCAGATATGCGAGATAATCACTACCAAGGACCCAGATAAGGGACCTAACCGCTCGTGGCTCAACATCGTCCAGACCAACGACGCAAGGTCAAAGATACGTTCATGGTTCAAAAAGGAGCGCCGCGACGAGAACATCGTCGAGGGCAAGGCAGAGCTCCAGCGCACATTCAAGCGCTACCATATCAACGTCCCCGAGGAAGACCTCGGCTCGTTCCTGCAGGACGACTTCAAGCGTCACAACTGCGAGAATCTCGATGATTTCTTCGCCTCTATAGGCTACGGAGGAATCAGCCTCGAGAAGATGATACCCCGCTTCAAGGACAAGTATAACAAGCTCTACGGCGACAAGGAGGACCAGGATGACCCGCGCATCATCAAGCTCAAGCCCAACGGCAGGAGCAGCATCGTCCTCGACCAGATAACCGACATGGCTGTAAAGTTCGCACAGTGCTGCAATCCGCTCCCCGGAGATGAAATAGTCGGCTTCGTTACGCGCGGATACGGTCTTTCGGTGCATACCACACACTGCTCGAATTACCTCGCCGCAAAGCAGAGAAACATCCCCGAGGAAATGGACCGCTGGTACGATATCGTATGGTCTGAAAACAGCCTTTCACAGCTCCAGACCAGCTTCGAGGTCGTTGCTACCGACCGCGTGGGACTGGTCTACGATATCTCCGCTGCCCTCATGAAAGCAAGGATACCGATAGTCCACTCGGCTTCGCGAGTTCTCAAAAACGGCAACGCCCTCTTCGAGAGCACTATCATGATATCAAGCACTGAGCAGCTCAGGAACCTCTTCGACAGGCTCAGAAAGATAAAGGGCGTTATTTCTGTTGAACGCTCAAGCATATAAGGAGTAACACATGAGAGTAAAAACATTCCAGCTCGGTGAGCTCAACGCAAACTGCTACCTCGTCGAAACTGCCCCCGGCAGATGTGTCGCCATAGACATCGGCGGAAGTCCGCGCATTCTGCTCGAATACATGAAAATGCAGAAGCTCAGACTCACGAAGATACTTCTCACTCACGGTCACTTCGACCACATCGGCGGAGTCGAGGACGTAAGAGCTGCCACAGGAGCTGAAGTATATATCCACGAGAGCGACGTTCATATGCTTACAAGCTCGTCCGCTTCGCTGCATTCGTCGATGTCGATAATGCCCTTCAGGGCTGTCACGGACTTCACTGCTGTCCGCGGCGACTGCTTCATCAACGACGGCGACTGCTCTTTCCGCGTTCTCCACACTCCGGGACATACTCACGGAAGCGTCTGCTACATCGCCGGCGACGCCATGTTCTCCGGTGATACGCTGTTCTGCTGCGCTGTAGGACGCTGTGACTTCCCCGGCGGAGATATCCACTGCATGAGGAACTCGCTCGCCCTGCTCGCTGACCTCGATGGCGACTACAAGGTCTATCCCGGTCACAACGAGCAGACGACCCTCAGCTACGAGAAAATGAACAATCCATACATGAGACCAAACAGAGGCTGATCCGATGATAAACACTCATAAAATGCCGGTCGTACTGATCGGCAATTCCTTTAAATACGAGACCGAGGCAACGCTGAAGCTCTTTTTCAGCACCGCACGATTTGCCTTTTCCGAGGATATTTCCGACGCGCAGGGCGAAAGCTTCGTCATAGCTGAGGTCAGCGGCGGGATAACTGTTTCCGCAGTGGTAAAGCTGCCGGACAGCGAACCCGAAAGAGCGAAAGCTCAGCTCCCTGCCGACAGCGACAAGAATACCGTCGAGCACGAGCTCTGCCGCCTGATATACCACATTCTCTGCCGCAAAACAGGCATTCGCCCGCCGTGGGGACTTATGACAGGTATCCGCCCCGTCAAAAAAGTGACGGAGCTTATCGAAAAAGGCTTGGACGAGGAACAGATTCGTACTGCCCTGACCGAGCGCTTTGAGCTCTCGCCGGACAAGTTTGACCTCGCGTACAAAACTGCCGTGGTGCAGCTCCCGATACTCCGCAAAATAGACCGCTCCGCTGCGAGCCTTTACGTTTCTATCCCCTTCTGCCCGACGAGGTGCAGCTACTGCTCATTCGTTTCGCACAGCATGGATTCGGCAAAAAAGCTCATGCCCGAGTATATAGCCGCTCTCTGCCGCGAGCTTGAGATAGTCGGAAAAATCGTCCGCGAGACCGGCACCAAAATCGATACCGTCTACTTCGGAGGCGGCACTCCCACATCTATCTCCGCGGACGAGCTCCGCGCCGTAATGGAGGCTGTTGCCGCTAATTTCGACCTTGATTCTATCCGCGAATACAGCGTCGAAGCCGGACGTCCCGACACCATTACCGAGGAAAAGCTCCGCGTCATCAAGGAGCTCGGAGCCTCGCGCATATCCGTTAACCCTCAGACCCTCAACGACGATGTTCTCCGCGTTATCGGCAGAATGCACTCCGGCGAGGACGCTGTAAAGGCTTTCGAGCTCGCACGGAAGACAGGCTTCGACAACATCAATACCGACCTAATAGCCGGTCTGCCGACTGAATCCGCCGAGAGCTTCCGCAATACCCTCGACCGCATCTGCGAGCTTTCTCCCGAGAGCATAACCGTCCACACGCTGACGCTGAAACGCTCAGCAGACCTGTTTGAGAAAAGCTCCGACAACCGGACAAATCCCGCCGCGGAAATGGTCGGCTACAGCGTCGGGAAGCTGATGTCCTGCGGGTATCTTCCCTACTATATGTACCGCCAGAAAAACACCGTCGACAACCTCGAAAACGTCGGCTACGCCAAGCCCGGTTTCGAGAGCTGGTACAATATCTTCATCATGGACGAGACCCAGACTATCCTCGGCGCAGGCTGTGCCGCCTCGACGAAGCTCGTCTACCCCGACGGCAGGATTTCCCGCATACACAATTACAAGTTCCCGTATGAGTACATCGGCAGATTCGACGAGCTGATGAAAAAGAAAACGGAGGTCACAGAATGCTTGAAAAAAATAAAGTCTATCCCGCAGAAATAACGGGTATAACCTCCGAGGGAAGCGGAGTCTGCCGCATCGAGGAAATGGCTGTATTCGTTCCGGATTCGGCAGTCGGCGACAAGCTTGAAGTCCGCATCGTCAAGGTGCTGAAAAGCTACGCCTTCGGCATAATCGACAGCATCTCCGAGCCCTCGCCCGACCGCATTCAACCCTCATGTCCGCACTATAAAAAATGCGGCGGCTGCGTGTTCAGACATATGACATACGAGGCTGAGTGCGGAGTCAAGAACGGCATAGTCCGTGATGCATTCAGACGTCTCGGCGGCACAGAGCTTGATACTGACCCTTTCATCAGCGCCGATTCGACCAACAGATACCGCAACAAGGCTCAGTATCCCCTCGCTGTACAGGACGGCAGGGCTGTCTGCGGATTCTACGCTCCGCGGAGCCACAGGGTCATACCAATTGAGGACTGTCCCCTCCAGCCGGAAAAATTCGCTGATATCATAAGAATATCCCTCGAGTATATCAACAGCCATAAGCTCCCGGTCTACGACGAGAAGTCACACACAGGCATTCTCAGACATATCTATATCCGTCAGGGAGCCCACTCCGGACAGCTCATGGTCTGCTTCGTCGTCCGCAAGGATAACTCCCGCCAGCTTCAGAAGCTCGCGAATATCCTCTCCCGCGAGGTCGAGGGCGTATGCAGCGTCGTCATGAACATCAATCCCGACAAGACCAACGTCATTCTCGGCGACAAGTGGGTAACTCTCTCGGGAAGCAGCGAAATAACCGATACCATGTGCGGCAACAGGATACTCATCTCGCCGCCGTCGTTTTATCAGGTCAACACCGTGCAGGCGGAGAAGCTCTATGCAAAGGCGCTCGAATACGCCGCTCCCGGAGCCGGTGACGTCATCGCCGACCTCTACTGTGGAGTCGGCACAATAGGACTTTCCATGGCGGACAAAGCCGGAAAAATAATCGGTATCGAGATAGTCCCCGAGGCTATCGAAAATGCAAAGAGAAACGCTCAGCTAAACGGCATTTCCAAGGCTGATTTCTACTGCGGCGACGCGGGAGAAGTCTTCGGGAAGCTCCGCGCCGAGGGCTGCTCGCCGGATATTATCCTCCTCGACCCGCCGAGGAAGGGCTGCTCTGAGCAGACTCTCGAAACTGTCGTCTCTGCAGCTCCGGAGAAGATAGTTATGATATCCTGCAATCCTGCAACTGCCGCCCGCGACGCGAAATGGCTCGGCGAGCACGGATACGCCGCGGAAAAGCTCTGCGGAGCCGACCTCTTCCCGAGGACCCGCCACGTTGAGTGCGTAGTTTTGATGTCAAGGGATAAGGCGTAAAAGTACCGATTTTACGGCAGTTTTCGGCTATACAGTCAATCTGCGAAGTCAACCCTAACCAGCTTTTTACTGTATTTGGAAAAACATCTACGAACTAAAAACGCCTGACAACCAATCTGCTCAGTGAGATTAGTGCGCAGATTGGATAACAGAGGGTTCGATACTTCGTAGATTGGTTGTCATTCGTCAAAATGTACAAAGTGGGAATAAATCCGACATGATAGGAGGAAGGCATGGAACAAATCGAAAAAATGATTTCAGAAACAGAAAACAGACTGCATATCGTAATTCCGAAGGTATACCGTGAATTCCTGCTTTCGGGGAAGGAAACGGAATTCGATGACGGCATCCTGTATGATATTGAGGCTGTCGCAGAACGTTACGCGACGCTGGAATTCTCAGAATATGCGCCAGAGCTGATCCCGATCGGCAATGACAACGGAGACTTTGAGCTTGTCATGAAATCCGGCAGCAATGTGACAAAGTTCGGGTTTCTGGAGCAGGGCGCGATCGGAACGGCAAAGCCTGCGCATCTGCAGAGCTTTACGCAATGGTATGAAAGCGGGCATCCTTTCTCGCAGGAGAAAAAAGAAAATGTGGACTGGTCTGCAAAGGTACAGGTCATCCTTGTGAAATGCCCTGAGAACAAGGCAAAAACACTGATGCAGATTCGCAAAGCGCTACGTCTGGAGACACCGATTGCAGAACTGTTGGTGGCGGCAGAGCATACCCCCTGTGTCCTGACAAAGCAGTTGACGGCAGCTATTGCGAAAAAGATCATTGAGCAGGAGAAACTGGAAAGCTGGCTCAAAATTAAGTTCTGATAGAAACAAACAGCCCCGCACCACTGAACGCCAGTGATGCGGGGATTTGCTTTGTCTGCTTGATTTTACGGGGAATCGTCAATCTATAACGCGGTTTTTGCCGTTGTTTTTGCCGTAGTAGAGCTTCTCATCGACCGACTGTATCCACGAGTCGATATTCTGTCCGGACTTCCTGAATCCCATGCCGACCGTGACTGTGACATTTATTGTCTGACCGTCCACTTCGACCGGCTTTTTCTCTATACAGCGGCGCATATTCTCGAGCATTTCCCTGCCGGCAGAAACGCCCTCCGGCGAAAGGATAAGGAACTCCTCACCGCCCCAGCGGGCTATCTCGCAACCGCGGCACTCGCTCTTCATGATATCGGAAACGGTTTTCAGCACCTCGTCGCCGGCATTGTGACCGTATGTATCGTTTATCTTCTTGAAGTTGTCGATATCAGCCATAGCAAGCATACGGTCAGTCGCTCCCTCGGGGAGCGCTTCAAGACAGCTCAGCATATAATGTCTGTTGTAAAGGCGCGTAAGGCGGTCGATGTGAGCTATCTCCCTGAGCTGCTCCTCGGACGAGATTATCGTGCGGATAAGGTAATTCGAGTAGTATATCAGGAAGCTCAGCACTATCAAGGCATTGAATATCCAGAAAAAAGCAGCGATTTTCTGGTCGCGCTCATAAATGGGACCGAAATACGATACGTAGCCGGTGCAGATAATATAAGTCAGACCTATGAACAGGCTCGCCGGAGCGGCCTTCATGCCGCGTGTTTTCAGTCTGTAGCTCATATACTCGGTGACGAAGGTTATGGGTATCATCGAGAAGCAGTACAGATGGAAGCCGTATCCATAGCCGAGACAGACCGTCGTAACGCCCATATAAAGCGTTATCCACATATAGATGAACGTCACGTACAAGGTAAGGTGGTTTTTATGGATAAGAACATATCCTATCACATACACAAGCGCAGTTGGTATGCTGAAATAAACAAGGAAACTTACGTCGCACATATGGAAAAAGTACATGAGTCCCAAAACAAGAGCAAGAATGACGGTATTTACAACAGCCGCGAATTTCTTGACAGTGGAATATTCCATACGCAATTCCCCCTCTCAGGTTATGTCATTACTTATTATACCATATTTTTACAAAAATTGCAACAGAACACGATAAAATTTGCGGATTTTCACATTATCCCCGCGCTTGACTTTTTTCCGGCATAAGACTATAATATTATTATCATATATTTTTTACAGGAGAAAAACTTATGGATAATATCAGAATAACCGACCTCTACGACCTTTCACATACTGCCGCTGCGGACTACCTCAAGGGCTTCACATATCCGTGGGAGGCTCTCAAGGGCATCAGTGAGCTCATAATCTCGCTCGGAAAGAACCTCGACCCTAACGAATATGATAATCCGTCCGAAAACGTATGGGTACATAAAACGGCAAAGGTGTTCCCCTCGGCATATCTCGGAGCTCCGTGCATAATCGGAGCAAATACTGAGGTCCGCCACTGCGCATTTATCCGCGGAAGCGCTCTTGTCGGCGAAAACTGCGTTGTCGGCAACTCAGTAGAGCTCAAAAACGTCATCATATTCGACAACGTGCAGACTCCGCACTATAACTACGTCGGAGACAGCATACTCGGCTATAAGTCGCACATGGGAGCCGGCTCTATCACCTCAAATGTGAAGTCCGACAAGACAAACGTTGTCATAAAATCCGCAGACGAGCAGCTCGAGACAGGCATTAAGAAGATAGGGGCAATGCTCGGCGACTATGTAGAAGTCGGCTGCAACAGCGTGCTCAATCCTGGAACGATAATCGGCAGAAACTGCAATATCTACCCCACAAGCTGCGTAAGAGGAGTTATCCCCGAGGGCTGCATCTGGAAGACAGGCGGAGTTGTTGTAAAGAAAAAATAAAAGCATATCCGAGAAGTAAATGAGGACTTGATAATTTTTTCACGTCCTCTGAATGAATAGTGGATTCATTCACTTAAAAAAGTCATAAGGAAGTCTGACTTCTTTATGGCTTTTTTGCATATAATAGTTGCATTTTTTCAGAATATATGATATAATAACATAAATACGCTGCGATAACAGCTATGCATTGTTTAGGAGAATTAGAATTATGACTTTAGAAAAAGCTAAAAAGCTCCTCTCCGGATACGGTCAGGAGCATCTGCTCAGATATTACGACGAACTCGATACAGCCGGACAGGCAGACCTCCTCGCTCAGATAGAGAGGATAGACTTCTCACTGCTCGATAATCTCAAAGCCGACGGCGACAACACTGTAAAGCGCGGAACATTCGAGCCCCTCGGAGCCGTTACGATCCGCGACATTGAGGCTAACAGCTCCGAATACAAAAAGCTCGGTCTCGAAGCCATAAAGGCAGGAAAAACTGCTGCGATACTCCTCGCGGGCGGACAGGGAACACGTCTCGGCTTCGACAAGCCCAAGGGAATGTTCAACGTGGGCGTCACAAAGGAGCTCTACATCTTCGAGTGTCTCATAAACAACCTCATGAAGGTAGTTGACGAAGCAGGAGCATGGGTGCCGCTCTGCGTCATGACAAGCGAAAAAAACAACGACGATACCGTGAATTTCTTCAAGGAAAAGAACTACTTCGGCTACAATAAGGACTTCGTTCACTTCTTCGTGCAGGACATGGCTCCTTCGGTAGATTTCAGCGGAAAAATATATATGGAAAGCAAGTCGCGAATCTCCTCATCTCCCAACGGAAACGGCGGCTGGTATTCGTCGCTCGTCCGCTCCGGACTGCTCGACAGGCTCAAAGCTGACGGAGTTGAATGGCTCAACGTTTTCGCAGTAGATAACGTGCTCCAGCAGATAGCTGACCCGCTCTTTATCGGAGCTGTTATAAAGTCGGGTTCACAGTCTGGCGGCAAGGTAGTCGCAAAGGCTGCTCCCGAGGAGCGCGTAGGAGTGCTCTGTCTCGAGGACGGCATGCCCTCGATAGTTGAATACTATGAGATGACCGACGAGATGATAACTCTCAGAACTGACGACGGCGAGCTCGCATACAAGTACGGAGTTATCCTCAATTACCTGTTCAGAACGGACAAGCTCGAGGAGATAAACAAGCTGAAAATGCCGGTACACATCGTCGATAAGAAAATTCCCTACATGGACGAGAACGGCAGCCTCATCAAGCCCGACAAGCCCAACGGTCACAAGTTCGAGACTCTTGTACTCGACATGGTTCATATGCACGACAGCTGCATACCGTATGAGGTCGTGCGCAACAGGGAGTTTGCTCCTATCAAGAACGCAGAGGGCGTGGATTCGGTAGTTTCCGCAAGAAAGCTGCTCGAGGAAAACGGCGTCGAATTATAAATTGAATAATCAAAGCGGACTTAAACAGTCCGCTTTTTTGTGAAAAGCGAGGTAAAAATGACAAAACTGCTCAGATTCCTGAAAAACTACAAAAAAGAGCTGATATTAGGTCCGTTCTTCAAGCTGCTCGAGGCGATATTCGAGCTGATAGTCCCGCTTTTAATGGCTAAGATAATCGACAACGGCATTGCCAGCGGCGACAGTGCCTACGTGTGGAAGATGTCCGGAGTTATCGTGCTGCTCGGCATATGCGGACTCACCTTTGCGCTGACCTGTCAGTTTCTCGCGGCAAAATGCGCCTACGGCTTCGGAACGGAGCTCCGTGCAGCCCTGTACAAGCATATCAACTCGCTCTCGTACACGGGCATCGACAGCATAGGTACGGCTTCGCTCGTAAACAGACTGACCAACGACTCGATGACGGTACAGAACGGCGTGAATATGTTCATACGCCTCGCGGTAAGAGCTCCGTTCCTCGTTATCGGAGCGGCTGTCATGGCAGTGACTATCGACCTGCGGCTGTCAGTTGTGCTGTTCATCGCGGCGCCGCTGATATCGGGCATAATCTTTTTCATCATGCGCAGGACCGTTCCCATGTACAAGAAGACCCAGCAAAAGCTCGACCGAGCTTCCATGCTCACCCGTGAGAACCTCGAAGGCACGCGAGTTATCCGCGCTTTCTCGCGTCAGCAGGAAGAAATAGACGAATTCGGCGAGGCTGTTGATGAGATTGCCAAGTGCTCGATAGCAGTCGGCAAGATATCGGCTATCCTCAACCCTGCCGCTTTCATGATAATGAATCTCGGAATCGTCGCAATACTCTGGTTCGGCGGCGGACGAATCAACACCGGAAGTCTCACTCAGGGCGAGCTCACGGCATTCACAAACTACATGACCCAGATACTTCTCGCGCTCGTATTGCTTGCCAATCTCATAGTTGTATTCACCAAGGCTTTCGCCTCCGCGAACCGTATAAGCGAGATATTCGCTCTTGCGCCGGAGAGCTCCGGAACGGCTGAAAATGGCTCTGCAAGCGAGAATATCATCGAGTTCCGCAATGTCTCGTTCACCTATGAGGGAGCCGGCGACAGCTCTGTAAGCGGGCTCAGCTTCACTCTCCGGCGAGGCGAGACTCTCGGCATAATCGGAGGCACCGGAAGCGGCAAATCGACTGTTGCTTCGCTTATTCCGGCGTTCTACCGTCCCACCGAGGGAGAGGTGCTCATCGCCGGCGTGAACGTCAACGAGTGGGACGTCAAGGCTCTCAGGCGCAGGATAGGCATCGTCCCGCAGAAGGCAGTGCTCTTCTCGGGAACTCTCCGCGACAATATGAAATGGCGCGACCGGAACGCCTCCGACGAGGAGATAATCTCGGCGCTGAAAACCGCTCAGGCGTGGGAATTTGCTGAAAAGCTCCCCGACGGGCTCGATACCTTCATCTCGCAGGGAGGCAAGAACCTCTCAGGCGGTCAGAAGCAGCGTATCGCAATCGCGCGAGCTCTTGTCGGCAAGCCTGATATGCTCATTCTCGACGACTCTACAAGCGCACTCGATTACGCTACTGACCTTAAACTCCGCAAAGCTCTGCGCGAGGAAATGTCCGGTACGTCGGTCATAATGATATCACAGCGCACTACCTCGCTCAGAGACGCCGACAAAATAATCGTCATGGAAGACGGCGTTCCCGCCGGTATCGGCACGAATGACGAGCTCCTCGAAAGCTGCGAGGTCTACCGCGAGATTTACAAGTCTCAGATGAACGAAAAGGAGGGCGGAAGCAATGCTTAAAACTCTCAAGCGTGTATTCTCGTATGCTCGCCCGTATATCGCGTATTTCGTGCTGACTGTAGTCTTTGCGGCGGCAGGGATATCGCTCTCGCTCTCAGTTCCGGTATTCATCGGCGAAGCTGTTGACTGCTGCACAGGCAAGGGAGCAGTCGATTTCGACCGCCTTCTCAGGATAGTGTGCATACTCGCAGGAGCCGTCGCAGCAAGCGGACTTTTCCAGTGGGTAATGAGCCTGTGTACGAACCGGCTCGCATTCCTGACCGTGCGCGACCTCCGCGCTGACGCATTCGCAAAGCTCGAACGCGTGCCGCTGAGCTACATCGACCGCCGCACCAAGGGCGAGCTCACAAGCCGCGTCATAAACGATATCGAGATAGTCTCAGACGGTCTGCTTCAGGGATTCACTCAGTTTTTCAGCGGAGTCATCACTATCATCGGCACCCTCATCTTCATGATGACCATAAACGTAAAGATAGCCATAGCAGTCGTGCTGCTCACTCCCCTGTCGTTCATCGCGGCTTCACGCATCACGAAGGCTTCGCACGATTCCTACGTCAAGCAGTCGAAGCTCCGCGGCGACATGGTAGGTCTTGCGGAGGAAATGGCAGGCAATCAAAAGATAGTCAAGGCATTCGTCTACGACAAATGCGCCGAGGAGCGCTTCGCGCAGATTAATTCGGAATACGGCAAAATAGGCGCTAAGGCGACGTTTTTCAGCTCTATGACCAACCCGACCACCCGCTTCGTGAACGGTCTCATCTACGCGGCAGTCGGTCTTATGGGAGCTCTCGGAGCTATCGGACATTCCCCCTTCATTGGAGCTATGTCAGTCGGCAAGCTTTCGAGCTTCCTCGCGTATTCAAATCAGTACACCAAGCCCTTCAACGAGATATCAGGCGTTTTCGCCGAGCTCCAGAACGCCGTTGCTTCTGCAAGGCGGGTATTCGACCTCCTCGACGAGGAAGAGGTAAGCGACGATTCAGCTATGGAAAAGCTCGGGAACTGCTCAGGCGAGCTCACATTCGAGCACGTATGCTTCTCGTATGACCCCAAGGTGAAGCTGATTCAGGACCTCAACCTCAACGTCAGAGCCGGTCAGCGCATTGCTATCGTCGGACCTACGGGCTGCGGAAAATCCACGATAATCAACCTCCTGCTCCGCTTCTACGATATAAACAGCGGCAGGATAACGGTTTCCGGCAGAGATATCAGCTCCGTCACACGCGACAGCCTCCGCAGCAGCTTCGGCATGGTATTGCAGGAAACGTGGGTTTTCACCGGCACTGTCGCCGAAAACATCGCGTACGGAGTTCCCGGAGCCTCGCGTGAACAGGTCATAGAAGCCGCAAAGGCTGTACACGCTCACGGCTTCATCAAGCGTCTGCCGCAGGGCTACGACACGGTCATCTCCGAGGACTGCGGGCTCTCGCAGGGACAAAAGCAGCTCATCTGCATCGCGCGTATAATGCTCATGGACCCGCCGATGCTCATTCTCGACGAGGCTACCAGCTCGATTGATATCCGCACCGAGCACCGTATCCAGCGCGCATTCATCAAGCTGATGAAGAACAAGACCAGCTTCATCATCGCACATCGCCTCTCAACGATAAAAAGCTCCGATATCATACTCGTTATGAAGCAGGGCAATATCATCGAACAGGGAAGCCACTCCGAGCTCATGGCAAAGGGAGGCTTCTACGCCGAGCTCTACAACAGTCAGTTTGCTTCGTAAATAAAGCCGTCCGCGCAGGAAATTTTCCGATTCGGACGGCTTTATGATACATTGTTAAAAAAATGCTTGACAAGTCAGCGCCGCAGTGGTATAATATTTATGTTAACGCCGCTGTGGTGGAATTGGCAGACACAAGGGACTTAAAATCCCTCGGTAGCAATATCGTACCGGTTCAAGTCCGGTCAGCGGCACCAGCGCCAGACGGGCGCGAACAGCTTCGCGCTCCACTTTATGTGGAGCGTCAGTTTTTATCGCGGTTCTTACATTCGTTTCAATAATCTAATATCACCGTAAGTTTTCGCTCCATATCTGCTGGAGCGTTTTGTTTTTGGTGTCATTATATGAAGGAGAAAAAATCACTCGCGGCGGTTTTCCGCTTCTGCTTTGGGGGTAAAAATATTGTTAAGCAAATTCATTTCCGGATTCTTCCGGCATTTCTTCTCAGTGCCGCTCATGCCTGCACTGGCGGTAATATGCTCGCTGACCATGGTCGTGATAACCTCTGACGGCTGCGGCGTTTCTGAAAGTCCGCGTGCGGTAAGGGTCACTGCTCCCGCAAAGGAGCAGCTTCCGGAAAACGATGAACCCGTCCTCACCGAAGCTCCTACCGAGCCCGAGCCGCTCGACTACAGACAGTTCATAGGTCAGGTACCCGAAAACAGCGGCTTCTATCAGGACAGGCTCGCCATTATCGGCGACTCTATCGCCTACGGCTTCAACGCTTACGGCTTCATTCCGAGCACTCGCAATATCGCCAAGGAATCACTCGCGCTGTGGAATCTCGACGAGTACACCTTCGATGTCGGCGAGGGCGAAATGAGCGTTATAGACGCCGCAGTCCATTCGGGAGCTCAGCTCGTGCTCATATCTATCGGAATAAACGACATTCCAGGCTCTGACCCCGATAAATACAGTGCGGATATGCTCGGTCTCGCTTATCAGGTGCTTGACGCTATGCCGGAAGCGACTGTGATAATCGGCTCTGTTACGCCGGTCTCGGACGATAATGAGTATACCTCCAACGATACTATAAACGCATTCAACTCACGTCTGCGCGAATCTGTCGAATCCGAGAAAAACGACCGCCTGCTATTCTTCGATACGAACGCTGTTCTCTCAGACCCCGAAACAGGAGCTCTCTCAGAGACCTACAGTGCCGGAGACGGTCTGCACATCGCAAAATATTCCTACGAGACTATCCTCTACGCGATGTATGCGTATCTCGACACGACCGATGTTATAAAACATCTGAAATGATAAAAAAAGTATGCATATTATTCATAAAAAAGCAATGAATTATTTAAGAGGATATGCTATAATATATATAAGAAAACAACAAGGTCTAAAGTATGATCCCTTTCCACAGTTCGCTGTCTTATACCTTTCCGATGAAGCCGCAGAGATATCTCTGCGGTTCGTCGGTTATACAGCTTTTTCAGTGAGGTGACATCTATGTTTTCACGCGAACTCGATAAACTCAAACGAAGCGTTATAACTACGTCTATCATACTCATGTTTGCGGGACTTCTGCTCTTTCTCATACCCGCAGAGTATATCCCCGTCATAAATATCGCGGCAGGCTTCGCTCTGCTTGTGATATGCGTTGTAACGATGTTCATATTTCTCGGCAGCCCTAAGATACTGATTCGGTATCTCCAGCTATGCGGAGGGCTCTGCATGGGACTCGCAGGGATAGCCCTGTGGATATTCGAGGATATGTTCATTCGTCTGCTCACGCTGATGATAGGCATACTGCCCGCTCTTATCAGCATTCCGAGCATTTTTCACGCTTTCGCATCTAAACGGCGCTCCGGAAGAAAAGGCTGGTGGATACTTGTTCTGTGCCCGATAGCACTTATGGGATTCGCGGTCTTCGTGCTGTGGAATCCGTGGTTCAAGAACGAACACGCAGTCATGCACGCCGCGGGAGCTGTTCTCATATGCACAGCAATAGTGAATGCGCTCCGGCTCATATGGCTCGGACCCTCACGCCGTGAGCAAGGAGGACAGCTATGAAGGAGAAAAAGGAAAAGTGGAACAGCAAATACCGCACTGCGGAAATTTTCGCTGTATTCACAAAGCATAACTTCTACTCAAACGGCTTCACGCCCGAGGAAATGCGAACAACGCTCGAGGACCTCGGTCCCACTTATATCAAGATAGGACAGATAATGTCCAGCCGGACAGATTTCCTGCCCGACAGCTACTGCAAGGAGCTGGAAAAGCTCAGGAGCCGCGTAAAGCCTCTCGATGCGGAGACGGTCCGCGCTATCATCGAGGAGGAGACCGGCAGGAAGATAGGCGACATATTCTCCGATTTCAGCGACGAGCCGCTCGGCTCGGCATCTATCGCACAGGCGCATTACGGAGTTCTCAAAAACGGCACCCGCGTCGTGATAAAAGTCCAGCGCCCGTATATCGCTGACATAGTCAAAAAGGACTTCGTTCTGCTGAAAAAGTTTGCGGCTCTCGCTAATATAGTCACCGAGACCGACGACGGGACCGCTCTCATAGACGTCCGAGCAGTCATAAACGAGCTCGAAAAAGTCTCGAATGAGGAGCTCGATTTCCACGTTGAAGCCGAGCATTCCCGCCTGTTCCGTGAGCAGTGCATAGACGACGAGACAAGCGTATCGTGTCCGGTCATAATCGACGAGCTCACCACTACACGAATTCTCACGCAGACCTTCGTTGACGGCTTTCCGCTTTCGCGGCGTGACAAGCTCGAGGAATTCTGCGTCGACCGCGAAGCCGTCGGACGCGCTCTCGTCAAAAACTACCTGCATCAGGTACTCGACGCCGGCATCTTCCACGGCGACCCGCATCAGGGCAATATCATGCTCTGCGGCACCGTCCCCTACTGGATAGATTTCGGAATTATCGGTCACATAAGCCAGCAGAATATCGGCATAATACAGGACATGATAATGGCTGTCCTGCTGAAAGACCCCGACCAGCTCACAAATATAATCCTCTCAATGGGCATAACGAACGGCAATGTGAACAAGGCTAAGCTCACCGAGGACCTCGATTACCTCATCGAGCGGTATATCGCCGTGAAAGACCTCGCCAGCATCAACATGGGCGTGCTCATGGAGGAGCTAATGGGGATACTCACCAAGTATCAGATAAAAATGCCGAGCGAATTCACGCTGCTTGTGCGCAGTCTTGTAACGTTTGAGGGTGTTATCGGCGAGCTCTGTCCCGAGCTCAACCTCTTTGATATCCTCACGCATAAAATGGTCGAACGCATGAAAGAGACCTTCGACCTGCGCTCGAAGCTGACCTCGCTCCTGCGCGACGCTGCTGCTACCGGAGCTGACGCGCTGCAGATGCCCGGAGCCATAATCGCTCTGCTGAGGAATCTCTCAAAGGGACGAATGAAGATAGGCTTCGAGCTCACCGGCTACGACGAGCTGATGCGGAAATTGCAGGTAACCGTCAGAAACATTGCCTTTGCGCTGTTTGCGTGTGTTATATTTGCCGGCTCGTGCATACTCTGCACGACGAATATCCAGCCGGAAGCATACGGTATTCCTTTTATCGCGATGATAGGCTTCGTGACCTCAGTTGCCCTCGGGATATACACGATAATCAAAATGAGCAGTAAAAAATAGCTCCTTGACAGTCAACAAGTGAGCGGATAGTATTGAACAGATAAAAACTCCGGAAGTATACACTTCCGGAGTTTTCTCATTTTTTATTCTTTTTTCGCTTGTTGACGAATTCTATGAAATCCTCTACCGGCATCGGCTTTGCGAAATAGTATCCCTGAAAAAGCTTACAGCCCATTTCAGAAAGGCTTTCGTACTGCTCCTGAGTTTCTACGCCCTCAGTGAGTGAGTAGATGCTTAGCTCCTCGGAGAGGTGAATGATGTTCCTGATAATGGTCTGAGCTCTCTTCTCATCTGAGGATTTCGAGAGGAAACGCATATCGAGCTTCAGCACGTCTACCGGCATATCCTTCAGCAT
>DEDQ01000081.1:19742-26739 GCA_002350065.1 Ruminococcus flavefaciens | reverse complement strand
ATGAATAGCCGCTTCCGAAATCGTCCATCTCGACGATGAAACCGACTCTTCTGAGCTCGTCAAGAGTTTTCATTCTGTCGTCGAGCTCGGTCATCATGACCGTTTCCGTTATCTCGATACGCAGCTTTTCAGGCTCGATATCATACTCCTTAACGAGCGCTTTCAGCTCCTCTGCGACGTCGAAGAAGTAGAAATCCTTTGGCGAGATATTAACAGATATGAAAAGCTCGTCATGAACGCCCTTCCACTTGGCGAGCAGACTGCACGCACAGCGCCATATATGCCTGTCGACCTCGACTATCATGCCGTTCTTTTCAAATACGGGTATGAACATTCCCGGCGACATAAAGCCCTGCTCAGGGTGTATCCACCTCGCGAGAGCCTCTGCGCCGACAACATTTCCGGACGTGTCGGTGATAGGCTGGAGATATGGTCTTATCTGCATCTGTCCGATAGCTTCAGCCAGCATTGCAGAGATTTTCTGGTCCCACATGACCTTCTCACGGAGCTTATTATCGTAGTAAGCGATATGGGTCTTGTACTGGTCATTTATCGCTGAAAGAGCGAGATGTGCGCGGTCGAACATAACTGATACGTCGATATTCCGGTCTACGACCTCGTAAATTCCGAGATGTATCAGCAAATGATGCTCATATGTTCCGTCAGTGATGATGAAGTTTGCAAGCTCGTTTTCAACAACGCTGTCATGGAAATCTATCGCCGGCATAAAGACTCCGAAAGTATCACCGGCAAGTCTGCCGTATACGCACTTGTTAGTCATGTGTGAGCGTATCCAGTCTGATACCTGCCTGAGCGCGATATCTCCGAACGCTGAACTGAAAACGTCATTGACTATCTTGAAGTTCTTGACGTCAACAAATATCGCAACATAGCATATATCAAGGTTTTTCTCAAGCATCTGACCAATACATTCGTACATATACTGCTTGGTGTAAAGACCGGTAAGGCTGTCGTGGATAGAATTGTAAAGCTCGCGCTTTATGCGCTTCTGCTCCTCGGTGTTGTCGTGGACAACAAGGAAAGAGCCCGCGATACGCTTGCTGTCAGCCTTTACGGAATGTGACTCAACTGTGTAGTATTCAGCGTCGTCGCCGTATCCGACGACTATCTTTTCCGCGAAGTCAGAATTCATGACTACCGGCTTTGCAAAAATATCTGAGAGCCTGTCGAGCACTCTGTCGAGTTCGGTATCCTTAACGCCTGTAAGCTTTAAGCCCTGCTCATTCGCCCAAATACACTTGTTCGTCGGGTCAAAAACGTATATTGCCTCCTTCATATCCGCCGCGATATCCGAGAGCATACGGTCGAGCAGCCTGAGCGGCCGGTAGTATATCGAAAGGTAGAACACGATTATGCCGAACACTCCGAATCCTATCATAGAACGGTCTATCGGAGTACGGCTGAATATGTAAAAGGTCTGCCAGCCGAGGACTACAAGAATGGCAAAAAGCACTGTAGTATAGCGCTCACGGTATATCTTCGCAGTCTTTACCGAGGCAAGGATAAATATCATTATTACTCCGAGAACTGCCGTATAATCGACTATTCTATGTATCGCCTGCCCCCAGTGCGGAACAAGAAGATAATACGGCTGATCCTGTACAATAGTCTTTTCAACGGTAAACGCATGATGAAAAAACGGATTCAGCAGCATCTGCACAAAGTCCGCTGCAAGTGCAAAATACACAACAGTCGGTTTCTGTTTGCCGTTTCCGATGCCCTGACAATAACGGTCGGTGAAGCGCACAAGTGCGGCCATAGCGACGTCCATGCCGAGGAAATAAACGTAATATCCGCCGATCGAGCGCTCCTTAACGGAAGAACCGATAATAATGAGATTTCCTATCATCGGCAGAGTCAGCGCGAGACAAAGATGTGAGACGTATTTTCCGATTTTTTTATGCGACTTCAAGGCAGTCAGCGCAAAGATAAACAGAATGACTACCAATACAGTTAAAATAGTTGAAAAGGCAATTCTTAGATCCATCATGCCACCCCCTGAATATGTTTTCCCTATATTTATTTAAATTATATCACACTTCCCGACAATGTTCAAGTGATTTTGTAATTGTTTACAAAAAATTAAGGACACAGTCTTTACCATGTCCTTTTATTAACTATTTCAGTAGGAAAACGTCCTCTGCAAAGGGAGTTCCCGAGCAATAAACGCTTGCAGATTTCAAGCTGCTGCCGCTCAGATATTCCCTGACCCCGACAGTTCCGGTATTTGTAAGCAGGTCGCCGCCGGACTCATTCAAGTGAGTAACAAACAGCGACACTTCACCCTGATACTCAGTTTCCTGCACATCGCGCAGTATATTCTCCGTAAATTCTGATATACCGCCGTGAGGAGCAAATCTCAGGCTGCCCTGCCACTCGTTCGGCAGATTAGTCCGGTCGGTGATACCGTGTGCTTGCGGGTCGAGCAAGCCCTCATAAGGCAATTTGCCTGCTCCATGCCGCGTGACATACGAACGTGTGACGTAGACCGCCTCCGCCTGCGATATAAGTCCGTTTCCGAGCCCGCGGAGTATCCGCACCGGTTCATAGAGTCCCGTGCGTGAGGTCGTGAGGTTCGGTGCGTATTCGAGGTTCAGCTCGTCGAGCATAAGCCCCTGTGCTCCCTCAAAAATGATATCGTCAAAGCCCATTATGCAGCTCTGCGGCTTGAGCTGCACATATTCCGCGTTCCTGCACATCTCCTCCGATGCGTTCAGGAGCACATTGCTGCTTTTCAGCATTTCCCCGTACTCGCCGCAGGCATCGATTTCTATACCGAGCTCGGCAAGGCGCAGCGGAAGATACTCGCGATGTATCTCTGAAAGCCGGCAATATAGCGCTTCCGCCCCTATACCAATAACGTCTCCGAGATATAGCGGGAAAGTCTCCGAGCGGACTGCCGCCTCGTTTATGCCCATTCCGCAAGAGCCGTGTCTCTGGTCGCCGCGTGAGGTCTCGAGCAGCATATTTATCAGCACATCGCCGATGTAGGTGCATCTGCACCTTTCAGAGCCGTACAATGCCGGAATATCGCCGTTTATCCCGCGGAATCCCGAAACTTCTTCCCCAAGCTTGTACAGGTCCGGCATGAAGCTGTCCGCCCAGTAGGTACAAGCTCCGCGGAACGAAGCTGAGGAAAGCTGCGAGAATACGAACCGCCTGTCGGGACGGTCAACGGTGTGTCCAGCCTGAGCGCCTCCGTTATGTCTCACGCAAATGGCTGAATGACCGATTTCTGCCGCACGCATAGCAAAAAAGTCGGCGGCAAGACCTTTTCCCTCGTCGCCGAAATTCTTTCCGATTATTATCTTTACAGTCATTACTTGCTGAAGAGCTTCGAGAGGAAGCCCTGCTTTTCCTGCTTCTGAGCCTCTTTAAAGTTATCGGGAACGCTTGTGCTTTCCGGTGCCGGCTCGGGCTTTGCTGCCGGAGAAAGCTCCGCTTTGACGGCAGCAGCTTCCTCAGCGGAAACGGGCTCGGAAGGCTTGACATCAATGGTCGAGAGTGCAGTCTCAACAACGGCTCTCGCATCGCCTGTCCACTGTGAAATGACGCTTTCCTTCGCAGCTCCGCCGACAAGCTGCATTATTGATATCATTACCTCTGACACGTACTGGATATTCTCAGATTCAACAACAGCATTTCTGCCCGGAAGGAGCGGCTCCCATGTTTTGAGCGAAGCGCCGGTATGGCTTCCGGTGATTATGTGGAAAATCTCGTATTTCTTGCCGCAGAGCTCTGCAAGCTCGCGGGTCCTGTAATTGGGCGAGTACTCATCGCCGAAGGTATATCTGATGTTATGGCTGCTGAGTATATAGCCTTTTCCGTCATCGCCTATCTCATCGCCGATGCAGAAGAGGAATCCCTTCTTTCCGCGCTTTTCGAGACTGTCGATAGAAGTATGCTTCCATGCAAAATACCAGACAAGCGCGTCGTAGCTGTACATATTTCCGCCGCCGAGCGAAAACTCGAGGAGCTGTTCAACTACGCGGATATCAGCTTCAAACTGCGTTACCTGCAGAGGATTGCCATAGCCGCTCGATGTCGGTTCGGTGAAAGCCGCACACATGATATGCGGGTCGGTGACAGGGCGCTTTTCGAGTATCATAGTCGCGGTCTTATTCAGCGAATTTTTAGCTATCTCAGCCGCAAGATATCCCATTGAGCCTGTAGCGTCAAAGCCGACGATTATAGGAGTAGACTCGGGAGAATCCTCGCTGTCACGCGATTCGCGGACGGATATGAACTTCGGTACGAATTTCTCGTTGACCTTGTTCTGTGCAAAAATATCATTTGCAGTCGAAGTAGCCTTCATGCCCTTGCTCTTCTTTAGCCTCTGCCAGTCCGATGCCTTATAGCTTCCGTGTCCCATAGTGATTACCTCCTCAGAATGAAATAGTATTTGTATCAGGAATGTTTATATAAGCGAGTGATTTCGCCGCCTTTTCTGCTGCACGCTGTTCAACGGCGCTGAGCGCCTCGTTGGGAGTTCTGCCCTCGCCCACTGAAATGAGCGCATATATGAGCTCCGAAAGGCATGAGATGTCATTCTTCTCGATAACAGCCGTCCTGCCGGAGAGGAATGACCTCCAGTCCGCGAAAACGCGGTCGTCCTCGGGAGTTCCCCTGTCTATGCAGATATGAAAGACGTTGTATTTCTTCTCAGCTGCGGCGATGAGCTCCTCGTTGGAGAGGTCGTACTTGGCGTTGTCTCCGAATACCCGGCTTATTTCCGAACTCGTCAGAGTCCTGTGGCAGTAGTCGTCGCCGATAGTTATGAGGTATCCCCTTCTGCCGCGCTTTTCACAGCAGTCGGTACGTGTGCGGTTTGCGGCAAAATACCACGCAAGATTATACGATTCACCGCCGTTGCCGCCTCCGCCGCCCTCAAGCCGGAGCTCCGTCAGCTGTTTGATAATGCGGATATCGCTCTCAAACTGAGTGACCTGCAGGGGCTCCTTGTCGCTTTTGCAGTCTCCGAGAGCGCAGCACATCACCTGCGGACACAGTATAGGCTTGTTTTCGTAGAGATACATTATCGCCTTGTTGAGCGAATTCAGCGCGAGCTCCTCCGCGAGGTATCCCATTGAGGACGTGACGTCGAATCCTATTATAACAGGCGTTGACTCGGGAGAATCCTCGTTGTCGCGGGATTCTCTGAAAACTCCGCTCAGCGACGCCGGAGCAGCATTCCTCACCTTTGGAACAAATATCTTTTCCGCCTTTTTTTCATTTCCGAACGAGCTTCTGAGCTTTGTCCAGTCGCTCGCTGTATAGCTTCCGCGTCCCATATCAGTGACCTCTTCCGTATATCTCTTCGTCGTCGGTATCCATGTTGATGAATTTGCGCTCGCCGTATGACTTGATGAGAACATCGTCCCACAGCGCGAAATCATCGTATGCGTTGCCCTCGGGAGCTCCTCTGAGGAAGTCCGCGAACGGCTTCGGGATATCTGGAGTTTCCTTCACATCAGCCGCACACTCGAATCCGAGGACTCTTGCCGCGGTCTCGCGCAGGGCTGTGAGATTATCACGGGTCTTGTATATTCTGCCGTTTACCGATGTGTTGTTTTTCACTGCATTCCACCAGCCTCCGTAGAGACTTGCCTGATGCTCGTAAGGGTCGATATAAAGCGTATCTATGCCAAAATCAGGGTGAACGAGACTGTTGTATTCAAGCACGCAGCAGATGTTCTCCATACGTCCGATGAGCCACGCGGTATGTCTGCCGCTGAGAGCTCCGAAAAGCCGGAGCGGATACTCATCTGCACGTTTTTTTATCGCAAGAAGCGATGAACCGTCGCTGAGCTTGAAGCCTCCGCTGATGAGTGGGAAAAAGTCCGAAAGACTGCGCGTATCCGCCGAAGGGTAGTCAAGTGCCGAAACAGCTCTGCGGAAGCGGTCGGACTTGTCTGCGTTATAAGGGTCAAACCGGAAGATGATATTCTCCCTTGCCGTGTACGCCTCCGCGGACTTGCTCTTGTATGTATTCATGCTCCTGATGTTTATTTTCCTGCCGTCAGTACATTCAAAGGTCATTTCATCTGCGGCATATTTCCAGAGCTCATCAGCCCTCCGGCGGCGCTCCTGAGCATCTGCTGAAAGCTTCAGGAAGCCTCTCATGCGGTCGTAGAAATCGCGGTAATAGTCAGTATCCCTGTGGTCGAGTACATACTCGGCTCCGCAGTAAGGGCAGTATGCATTCTTGCCTGAGGGGTCGATGACCATTGACGCTCCACAGCTTTTGCAGGTGATATACTTCATAGTTTCCCTCCGCTTTTCATTTTATAATATAAAAATATTATAGCATACATCCTGAAAAATAGCAACAGAAGCGCGATATTTTTCTGCCGGACGATATAATACCCAAATTGCCGCAGCTTTAATCCCGTCTCATTTATCATCAACGCGTATATAGTTCGCGCATATTTCAACACAGTTTGCAGCAAAACGCACAATCCGGCATATCCAAAAGCAAATGCTGCGTATATCTTTAAACCAAAAGCTTTTACAGTTCAGCGCAATATACGGTCAATAACAACAATATTTGACTTGCATTAACGCTGCAAATAATATAAAATCTTTATATAGACATCAGTTTTCGCTTTTGGAGGTGCATCATGAAAGCAATATCATTCAAGCGTTCAGTTTCAGCAGTTACAGCCGCTTTATGCCTGTCAGCAGCATTCCCCCCTGCTCTGCTCAATGCAAATGCAGACACTACCACTGTCGGCGGATACGACTACGAATGCTGGACAGATATGGACAGCGACAAGTACACTTTCACCCCCAACGATAACGGCGGCTTTGACGCCGTATGGGAAATCAATAACGACGGTTTTTTCAGCAAGGGACTCATTGACAAAAACAAGCCAAAATCAAGAAACTACTGCATAAGCTATGATGTTTCATCGAGCGTTGATGTTTCTACGGCAGCCGAGAATTACTGCTCGTTCATATGTGCCTATGGTTACTC
>DEDQ01000081.1:8461-19711 GCA_002350065.1 Ruminococcus flavefaciens | reverse complement strand
ACCGAATACTCAAGTCTCAAAAAGGTCGGAGAGCTCACCTCGAACGGCGAGCATTACGACCTTTACTACTATAAGTATATCCAGCGCAGCATCGCCGGTGAACAGTACGAAATAGAACAGTTCTACAGCATGAGAAAAGGCGCCGAAACAGACGCTGCAGAAATAAACCGCAAGGGCACGATAAACTTCGGTGACCACCTCAACGCATTTGAGAAGCTCGGCTACAAGATAGGCGATATCGACAGGATATCATTTAATGTTGAAGCATACAAATGCAGCGGCTCAGCAAAGCTTAAAAGCTGCGAGATCACTGAGCTCACCGGCGAAACAACTGAACCCGAAGAGATAAAAGGCGACCTCAACAACGACCTGCGCGTCGACTCGTTTGACGTTGTTCTCTGCCGCAGGGAGCTTATAAAGGCTGCTGATAATGCCGGAGTTAATATGCTCGCCGATATGGACGGCAACGGCAAAGTTCAGATAAACGACCTCGTGCTCATCTCAAATTTCGTGCTCGGCAAAAAATAATAACGCAAAAATGCTCACTCTCTTCCGAGGGTGAGCATTTTAATTTCTGTTCCGTCAGTCTTATAAGACCTGCATATGCTTGAGATACTCCTCGTAGCCCCTGCTTGTAAGATCAATAAGTCTGAAATCCTTTTTCTGCGCAACATACAGCACCTTTATGAGGTCACGCGAGAGCAGTATATGTAATGCGCTGAGGATAGCCTCTTTAGGGCATTTCTCAGATTCATACTCCTTCATGAAGTCGCCGAGCCATACGTTTTTCTCTTCAGTTGTGTCGATGTTGATGATTTCACTGGGGTTCATACATTCTTCCTGAAATTTCAGGTTCTTGAATATATAGTCCATGATATTCCAGTACGCTTCCTTATTAAGGATCATTTCGATCACTCCTTTCACCTTATGGATATATTATACCATACAATTGTAAAAAAATCAACAGGCGCAGAGAAAAAGCCGCGGTACATTTTTTGACGGGAGATCAGCGTCGCGGACACCGCACTCATATATTTCCGTGAAATGCAATCCGGAGAAAAAAAGCTCCGGAAGCTTCTGATACTTTATATATGTGAAGTAATACTTCCATACATGACCGCATAAGATTTATAAAAAATCTCAGGAGGATAACAATGAACAACAAGAATAAAGTCAAACTCATCGCATCAGGCATTACGCTCTGCTGCTGCGCTGCGGCTGTCGGAGCTTTTTCTTTCCTCGGCAAAACTGATGCCGAAACAGCCGTTCCGGCTGCTGTCACAGGCGAAAAGGAGCTCCCGGTAATCGTTCTCGATGCGGGACATGGCGAATGAACTTAAACGAGTTCATAAAGCGCAGACATCTCTTCGTTAAATCAAGCTCATCGTATCCGTCATCGCGCTATATTGCGCGTCTGCCGGAGCTTTTTTCATACGATACCAGAAACGGCAATTCTGTATTGACATTCGCAAGTAAGTATGATATAATTTTAACAAGCTTTTGAACTGGAGATGAGTCAATGGAAAAGATAAATACTGTCATCAGTACGCTTGACAGCTATGTATGGGGACTTCCTCTTATAATCCTTATCATGGTCTGCGGAGTGACACTGACGGTCAGGCTGAGATTTTTACAGATAAGAAAACTCGGCAGGGCACTGAAGTATATGATAAGCAACGAAGAGTCCGGAAGCGGTGAGGTCTCAAGCTTTGCGGCTCTGTGTACTGCTCTTTCCGCAACTGTCGGAACCGGCAATATAGTCGGAGTTGCAACAGCGATCGCAGCCGGAGGTCCGGGGGCGCTGTTATGGATGGAGCTCGCTGCATTTCTCGGCATGGCTACAAAATATGCCGAGGGTCTGCTCGCGGTCAAATACCGTGTAAAAGATGAAAACGGGAATATTCTTGGCGGACCGTTCTATTACATTGAAAATGGTCTTGGAAAAAAATGGAAATGGCTCGGAAAGATGTTTGCAGTATTCGGGCTTCTTGCCGGAATCATGGGTATCGGCACGATCACTCAGATAAACGGTATCACTTCAGCAGCTAATATTTTCTTTGATCCGGATAAAAAACATACTCTATCAATACTCGGCATGGAATATACATGGACAACGTTCATTGCCGGAGCTGTTATAACTCTGCTGACAGCGCTTATCGTTATCGGCGGTATCAAAAGGATCGCTTCTGTTTCCGAGATAGTTGTACCGGTAATGATAGTTGCTTACGTCGGCTGCTGTCTTTTTATCATTTTGGGTCATATCACAGAGATACCATCTGCGGTGGTCTCAATATTCAAAGGAGCATTCAACACTAAAGCCGCAGTTGGCGGTGCAGCGGGTACGGTAATGCTTTACGCCATGAAAAGCGGAGTCGCAAGAGGTATATTCTCAAATGAAGCAGGTCTTGGCTCGGCTCCTATCGCAGCTGCTGCCGCTAAAACAAACGAGCCGGTCCGTCAGGGACTTGTTACAATGACCGGAACATTCATTGATACTATCATCGTCTGTACTATGACCGGACTTGCAATAGTAATGTCCGGAAGCCACAATAACCCTGACCTCAAAGGCGTTATGATAACTATGAACGCTTTTGATTATGGTCTGCCGTTCAGTGAAAGAATATCGTCGTTCATACTCATGTCCAGTCTCACAGTATTCGCATTTACAACAATTCTTGGCTGGAACTACTATTCCGAGCGCTGTCTCTCCTATCTGACCGGCGCTAATAAAAAGATAACAAGCATATATCGCTGGGTATACATTGCAGCTGTATTCATCGGACCCTACCTCGCAGTTGAAGCAGTTTGGAATCTGGCGGATATATTCAATGGTCTCATGGCAATACCTAATGTAATAGCGATAATCATGCTCTCAGGAGTGATCTCATCCGAAACAAAGGATTACTTCAAAAGACTGAATGAAGGAAAAATCAAGGAATAACACCCTTCCGTTAATACCATTGCTCCTGAATCTGAGTTGACAACCGGCAAATATAATGCTATATTCTATAGTGATATTATTTGAAGCTATGAGGTGATAATATGAAGATAGGATTTATTGGCGCCGGAAAGGTAGGTTTTTCTCTCGGAAAATACTTCTCAGAAAACGGTCTTGAGATATCGGGATATTACAGCCGCTCAGCAGGATCAGCCAAAGCTGCTGCCGAATTTACAGGTTCCGGACTTTTTCTGTCCGCAGAAGAGCTTATTCTCGCAAGTGACACTGTATTTCTCACTGTTCCCGACGGCGCTATAAAAGATACATACGATCTGCTGCCTAAAAGACTGCTTTCAGGCAAACAGATATGCCATTGCAGCGGAGCGATGTCCGCTGTTGAAGCTTTTCCTGATGTATCAGAATTCGGCGCAAAAGGTACATCGATCCACCCGCTTTTTCCGATAAGCAGCAAAACCGGATCATACAAAGAGCTGGGAAATGCATTTTTTTGTATCGAGGGAGACTGTGCAGAGGAATGGAGCAGCATACTCTCACGCATGGGAAATCCTACACGCATGATAACAGGCGATATCAAAAGCAAATATCACGCTGCCTGCTCGGTTGCGAGCAACCTTGTATGCGGACTTATGAAGGAAAGCGTTGAGCTTCTTGAACAGTGCGGATTTACCACGAACGAAGCCCTTGCCGCACTTGAACCCCTTGCGATGAGCAACATGAAACGTATCTTCGCTGTTGGACCAACTGCCGCACTGACAGGTCCCGTAGAGCGAAACGACGTATCTACCGTCAAAAAGCATATCGCCTGCATCGATGATAAAAATGGTTCTGAGGTCTATAAAGCAGTTTCGCGCAAGCTTACAGAAATGGCTCAGGAACGTCATCCCGAGTCAGATCATACAGAAATGAAAGAAATTCTTAGGTAATTGTTACCAAAGAAAAACCTTCGGTTCACAATTTGTTCATATTTGTGTGCTATACTACTCTTGTATCTTATCCAAATACTGGAAAGGTAACATCTTTTAAGGAGAAAATTGAATATGAAAAACACTGTTTCAACCCTTTTAAAGCAGAAGCAATCGGGCGACAAGATCACGATGCTTACCGCTTACGACTACACAACAGCGAAGATAATGGACGAGTGCGGCGTAAATGCCATTCTTATCGGCGATTCGCTCGGAATGGTAATGCTCGGCTACGAGAACACTCTCCCCGTAACAATGGAGGATATGATACATCATACCGCCGCTGTTTCAAGAGGAGCAGTCAATACTTTTGTAGTTGCTGATATGCCGTTTATGTCATATCAGGTCAGCGTACAGGAAGCCGTTATCAATGCCGGACGCCTTATCAAGGAGGGCGGCGCAAATGCAGTAAAGCTCGAAGGCGGCGCTGAAGTATGCGAACAGATAAAGGCTATCGTAAACGCTTCTATCCCTGTTGTTGCACATCTCGGACTCACTCCGCAGTCAGTAAACGCTTTCGGCGGGTTCAAGGTTCAGGGCAAAAGTCTCGACAAGGCAAAAAAGCTTATCGACGACGCTTTAAAGATACAGGAAGCCGGTGCGTGTGCAGTAGTTCTCGAGGGTATTCCCGCAAAGCTTGCAGACATCATTACAAAAAAGCTCTTTATCCCGACTATCGGTATAGGAGCAGGTAACGGCTGCGACGGACAGGTTCTCGTATATCAGGATATGCTCGGACTTACCACAGGTCATACTCCTAAATTCGTGAAGCGCTTCGCAGATGTCGGAACGCTCATGCGTCAGGGCATAGCTGATTATATCAGCGAGACAAAGGCAGGCTCTTTCCCTGCTGAAGAACATACCTACGCTATCGAAGATGATGTTATAAACGAGCTTATGAGGGAGGAAAAGTGAAATGAGAGTTGTTAAAACTATAGATGAAGTACGTAAACAGGTAAAGGAATGGAGAGCCCAGGGGCTCACAGTCGGACTTGTTCCCACTATGGGATATCTCCACGAGGGTCACGCAAGTCTTATCGACGCTTCACACAGAGACAACGACAGAACTGTTGTATCGGATTTCGTTAATCCCATGCAGTTCGGACCGACGGAAGACCTCGAAAGCTATCCCCGCGATATCGAACGCGATGCAAAGCTCGTTGAGGAGCACGGCGGCGACATCATCTTCAATCCCGAGCCGTCAGAGATGTACCACGAGGGATTTTCCTCATTCGTGGACATGACAGTCCTTACGCAGGAACTCTGCGGTCTCAGCAGACCTGTTCATTTCAGAGGCGTATGCACAGTCGTATCAAAGCTCTTCAACATTGTCAAGCCCGACCGTGCTTACTTCGGCAAGAAGGACGCTCAGCAGCTTGCAGTTATCCGTCACATGGTCGATGACCTCAACATGGATATCGAGATAGTCGGCTGTCCGATAGTCCGCGAGGCTGACGGTCTTGCAAAGAGCTCACGCAATACCTACCTCAGCGATGACGAAAGAAAGGCTGCGCTCGTGCTTTCAAAAGCTGTATTCCGCGGAATGGAGCTCGTGAAAAACGGAGAAAAGGACTGCTCCTCAATAATCGGTGAAATGAAAAAGCTCATCGAGGCAGAGCCGCTTGCAAAAATCGACTACGTAAAGATAGTTGACTGTGCAACTATGCAGCAGATACCCTCGCTCGACCGTCCCGCACTCTGCGCAATGGCTGTATATATCGGAAAGACCAGACTTATCGACAACTTCTTCACCGAAGATGTTTAAGGAGGCGGCGCGATGCAGATTTCAATGTTAAAAAGCAAGATACACCGCGCTGTTGTCACTCAGGCAGAACTCAACTACGTCGGCAGCGTTACCATTGATGAAGACCTCATGGATGCAGCCGGACTTTTCGAGTATGAACATGTGCATATCGTTAATGTAAACAGCGGCAGCCGTATCGAGACCTACGTCATCGCAGGCGAGCGCGGAAGCGGTGTGATATGCCTGAACGGAGCTGCTGCACGCTCTGGACAAAAGGGCGACCTTGTCATCATAATGGCATATGCAAACATGACTCCGGAAGAGATAAAAGCTCATCGCCCGAAGGTGGTTTTCGTCGGGGATAAGAATGAAATAGTACAGGTTGCCGATTACGAAAAACATGGCGAATTAAAATAAACATCAAATCAAAGCTCCGCTTCAGCGACTACGACCAGTACAACACATTCTAAGCCCGCTGATATGCCCGGAGGCCCCACAGGCGACGGCAAGATAGACGCAAAGGACGCATCGGCGAAACTCGGCTATTATATATATGCTGCGACAGGCAGTGACAAGAGTTTTTCCGAACACCTCGCATCAATGTGATTACTTTTGGCTGGATCTTAATGATCCAGCCTTTTTGTATGCAGGCGGAAAATACGGTACGCTCCTTGACATTTTGCAATATATGTGGTATAAATAATCATACGCTCATGGATCTTTCAAAAACGTGCGCGCAGCTAAGAAAGACGAAATACCTGTGGTCGGGATTTTCATAATATAGTTTTGCAGGAAAGGACGATACAAATGTCAGCAATTGAAATGCAGGAAACATTTCTGAAGAAGCAGAATGAGCTCCGTGATAAGATAATCACTTATGATAATTATGATAAAAACTCGCTCAGACTTGTTGCAGGCGTTGACCTTGCATATTGGAAAAAAGGCGACAATGAATATGCGGTATGCTGCATCGTTGTAATCGATATCGACACTCACGAGGTCATTGAAAAGAAGCATTTCAGCGGCAGGATAGAAGTCCCGTATATGCCTGGATTCCTTGCATTCAGGGAGCTTCCGCTAATCCTTGAAACCGCAAAGCTGCTGGAGAACGTCCCCGATATCTACATATTCGACGGAAACGGATATCTCCACCCCAGACACATGGGTATTGCAACTCATTCCTCTTTTTATCTGAACAAGCCGACTATTGGCATCGCAAAGACGTATTTCCGCGTCGACAAAAAGACCGATTATACAGAACCTGACAACGAGGCAGGAAGCTTTACGGATATCATTATTGATGGAGAAGTTTACGGCAGAGCACTGAGAACGCATAAAGATGTAAAGCCTGTATTTATTTCCATCGGCAACAATATATCGCTGGATACAGCCTGCTCTCTTGCTTTGAAGCTGACTGACAAGGAGAGCCATATACCTATCCCCACCAGATTCGCAGACCTTGAAACCCACATCGAAAGAGAAGCTGCGACAGCCAACGTGGTTTAAAACAATGAAAAAACAGGTACTGACATTGCTTATTCTTGCATGAATGTTCCTGCTTTGCGGCTGCGGTGACATACTCGAAAGGTGCGCCTGTATAGGGTGTGGATATTGACTACGATTCGGAAATAATACAAGACTTTTTCAGAAACGTGACCGTCATTCATCAAGCTGGATTCCGGCTGGAAGGATATGACTGACGACTATATCATGTCTGCTGTAGATTCGGATTTCAAGCCGTTAATCACTGCATAAAGGCATTATTCAAAGAATAACTGAAAATAGAAGGACCGCCGAGGCGGTCCTTCGTATTTATTTTTCCTTTTTTGTCATCAGCTCTTCAAGAGTATGCGTTCCGCCAGTAGAAACGTAAGCGTAATAAGCAAGCATCAGTGATGCATCAGAAGCATTGACTCTGTTGTCGGAGTTTACGTCTGCGGCTTTTCTCTCGGCATACGTGATGCGGGAGGTCTCACCGGTCGATATCTTTGTATACTCCGAAAGCACGAACGTAGCATCAACAGCATTTACAACTCCGTCAAATGTTACGTCGCCGAGTATGTAAGGAGGGTCGCCGAGGGACTCGAATTTGTAGCCGTACTTATTCGCGTATGCTTCGGCAGTCGAGTGATTGTATCCGCGGATAGTACCGTTAAAATAGTATATATATTTACTATTGCCCTTTTCATCATGCAACTCCTCACCGAGCTCATTTTTTTCAGTTTCTGCGTATGAAAAAATAGTGGACGGACTGTCGGATATTACGCAATTGGGGTTAAGTATCGTTATGGAGTCAAGACAGGAGCATATACCAAAACTACCATTATCTATACGTGAAACAGAAGGCGGCAGGGTAACAGATTGGAGGGATCCACAAGCATAGAAAGCCATTTCGCCGATAGTTCTGACAGAAGCAGGTATATTTATAGATTCAAGATCTCTGCACATATAGAATGAGCGTTGTCCAATACTTGTAACAGTGTCCGGCAAATATATCGAAGTAATGTCGCTCTGACGAAAGAGCTCCTTGCTGATCTCTGTGACATTTTCAGGAATTGTAACAGTTTTCAGATCGCTTAAACAAAAGGCTTCGTCCGCTATCTCTGTCAGAGTAGAAGGAAGCTTGATGGATTCAAGGCTGCCGCGGAAAGCACTCTTTCCTATCCTTGTTACACCTTCAGGGATATCAACAGATTTGAGCCAGCTGTTTGAGAATGACATATCAGGTATCTCCGTCCAAGTCTTAGGGAGAGACACTTCTTCCATTTGGCAGAGATCGAATGCAAATGGCTCGACATTTCTGACAGAATCAGGAATAACCACTTTTTTTGCCTCCGCCTGATAAAACGCATATGAGCATATAGTTTCCACGCTGTCGGGAATAATGTATTCATTGACTTCCTTGGCCTGTGGGTAAGCAATGAGCATAGTCTTGTCCTTATTGAAAAGCACACCGTCAACGCTTGAATACACCGCATTGTTCTTATCAACGTTTATAGCTGTCAAACTATCCATATCCATATACATCCATTTGTTCATGCCCTTAACAGATGCAGGAATGGTTATTGAGGTGAGCTTTTGATTGATACCGGCACCATCTCCGATACCAGAGTCTGTTATATATGTTACCCCATCGGGGACAACGAAATCTCCTTCGGGATTACCGTAAATAAGTATTCCATTTACAATGACAAGCTCCTCATCAGAAGCCTTGCTGCTGAGCCATTTTGTATCTTCAAATGCTTTCTTTCCAATGCTTGTAACCGATTTTGGAATGGTCACTTTTTCAAGCGCATAACAGTATGAAAATGCATAATCACCAATGCTTGTAACTGAATCACCGATCTTCACATCAGTCAACTTGCTGCAGCTTGCAAAAGCCATCTCCCCGATATCCCTGACAGAGTTTGGAATGGTCACTGAGGTTATTTCAGCACACTCTCCGAACATCAAATCTCCAAACGCTCTGCCTGAAATAGATTTTACCGTATTTGGAATGACCAGATTGCCTTTGCATTTTTTTCCGTCTACTAATATTCCGTTAATAATGAAGAGCGGATCTTTATTGGTTTGCTCATCCAGCCATTTTGTTCCCAAAAACGCAGACGTTCCAATGCTGCTGACAGAATCGGGGATGTTGATATCTACAAGTCCGTCGCAACCGCTGAACGCTCCGCTTCCGATACTTTTCACGGAATCTGACAATTTTACTTTCTTCAGAGAACTCAGTCTGAAAGTACCGCTTCCCACGCTTGTGATACCGTCGGAAATGATAACGTTCTTAACCTTGCCTTCATAACTGTCGTTTTCAAAAGTGATCGTATTGACAGTAAAAGGAGACTGATTATTTCCGAAGCCATCAAGATAATCATAATCTGGCATATCACCGCTGCCTGTGAATGTTAGCGTACCCTCGCTGTCAAGAGTCCATTTTATGGTTTTACTCAGGGAACCACTATCAATAATATTTGCTGCGTATGAAACTATTGTCGTGTCAGTATAAAACGGAAGTGATGTATATCCTCCGCAGAAAGCTATTGTCAAAGCCAGTGCCGCTGCTATCTGCCTTTTTATGTTCATAGTTTTCCTCCATTATTTGATATCATTATTATAGCAGTATATATTCGGGTTGTCAACTCAAAGCGTCATTTCCCGGAGATCCAATGAAATCACAGCAGCAAAAAAAAAGATCCGAGTAATCTCCTGGCTGAAGATAAACTGAACTTGTGAATTATTACATCGTATCCTAAAAAGTACAATTATTCATTGACAGTCAAGAAATATTATCGTACAATAATATTACCAAATATTTTGAGGTGGGATTTATGAGATCAAAAAAAGCTATACCGCTGCTGACTGCTGCCGCGCTCTTTTTCGGTATGTCAGGAATGGACGCGCTCGCCGGTGACAGTAATGCTGAGATCCGCTACTACGGCGATCTCGACGGTGATGAGGTCATTTCATCATATGACCTCGTAATGCTGCGTCAGTGCATCTATGATTACGAGCGCTTTGATACCGCTCAGCACTACATATCCGACCTCGATGCTGACGGCACGATCGGAAAAAAAGATCTCGAGCTGCTTAGCGACTATCTTCTCGGAAAGATCAGCGCCTTTCCCGCAGGCATATACATCACCAAAGATATATACGCCCCAGTACAAGGAAACTTCATCGAGCCTTCAATTACTGCTATGGGAGCGTCTATGCCCTCTCACGGTGAAGCGGGAATGGCTGTATTCTGCGTTGATTTCCCGGATTGCAGATTCTCGGCTGAACCTGATATGAACGAAATGGAAGCAGCAGTATTCGGCGCAGAGGACACTTTCTCGCCAATGTATCCATTTGAGAGTATTGCCGCATTCTACAAGCGAACTTCTAAGGGAACTATGAATGTGACNNGTCTTCCGCTATACCACAAAGGAAAACAAATCCGCATATGACACCGATAAAGCCAAGCTCGCCAAAGAATGCTTTGCAGCTTTTGACAGCAGTTTCGATTTTTCCTCGCTCGACTGTAACAATGACGGCTATATAGATTCAACGCTGTTCACAGTTCCTGGAGAAGCCGATAAAAGCAACTGGTGGCCTTGTGCAGGTCAATTCGGCGACTACTGGTACAGAGTGGACGGCGTGGGCGTAGGTCACATAATAACAGGCAACAGCGTTCTCTCCTACGGGAAAAGCAATGATGATTTCGTGCATTCTTACTGTCACGAGCTTGGACATTGCATCGGATTGCCAGACTATTACCTTTACAAAAGCGAAGACAGCGAGGGTATGCACGGTCTTGCCGGCACTGAGCTCATGGACACTGACTGCTCGACAGATTTCTCTGCATTTTCCAAGCTGATGTGCGGCTGGTTCAAAGATGAACAGGTACAGATCTACGATCCTTCCAAAGGCGAGCAGTCATTCCTTCTGACTAATGCACAGACCGATTCAGGAAACTGCCTGATCATTCCAAACGGAACTCTTGCAAACGGCTATTTTTCCGAGTTTTTCATACTTGAATACTCGACCGCATCCGGAAACAACCTCGGCGCAAAGCAGCTTACATGGTGGCAGGATATCAGCAGCGGCGT
>DEDQ01000081.1:0-8377 GCA_002350065.1 Ruminococcus flavefaciens | reverse complement strand
ACGGATTATACCAATAATAACCTCGGAAGAAGGCTTATCCGTATTATTGACGATGCCAACAAGGATAATTACTACCGCAGCGGCGATGTAATTACAAGTAGCATAAGCGGCTTCAACTGGTACGACCAGAGCGGCTACCAGTCCGTGGCTCCGGGAGTAAAAATAACCGTGGGCGAGCTGACAGGCGATTCGTATACAGTTACTGTCACGCCAGTATAACCGCAAACTTCTTCATACACCTAATGCGGCAATTATAAATGTAATATCGAAATAAAACGGCTTCCCGCAAAAGGAAGCCGTTTTACTACTAAATCATATATACACTCACTCGTATGCAATAAAACTTTCATAAATGAAAAAGCGGTTCAGATAAACTGAACCGCGAATCTTCGCGCCATTAAGCGCTGGTCGAGGTGACAGGATTTGAAATGTGCCTCAATCTATAAAAATGGCTATAAACCGTAATTTGTGATATTCATTCGTGTGATTTATGTGACAATTATCACACGGACGATGAAATGGAGTTTATATCATCCCCATGCATCACTATGCCATTGAAATATCCGTCGATCATCTTGTCAATCTTCCTTCTCTCAGAACTGAATGTCTGCTGGTAGACAGATTTCAGGACGTTGTCAGTAGACCAGCCTCCGCGCTCCATGGCATACTTGTCAGGTACGCCCAGCATCAGCATGATCGAAGCATTTAAGTGTCGCAGATCATGATAGGTCATTTCGATGTCATGCTTTTTGATGAGGCGGCTGAATCTGCTGTAAAGACTTTTTCTTGTAAGCGGAACTATAAAATCTTCGTCGCTTGTATGAGGCAGAGCCATTATCATATCATAAATATAATCCGGAAGTTCAAGCTGACGCTGACTCTTCTCGGTTTTGCAGCCTTCACGAACTTTGAAGCCTTCATCTGTCTTTATAATAGTACGTCTGATCCTCAGCATATGATTCCGTGTATCTACGTCTCTGAACTGAAGCCCTATTACCTCTCCTATTCTGAGGCTAAGCCATGCTGACAGTAAAACAGGTAGTTCAATACTCGTTCCCCTTACAATAGAGAAAATCTCCTCAAACGAAGGGAGTGTCTTCTCCTTCTTTCTTATCTTAGGCAGCATTATACTATTTAGGCTGATATTGACGTCGAACATCTTCAGAACAGATTTAAGCAGAGCATAGGAGTTCTTCAAGGTCTTAGGGCTTATGTACTGGGCGTCGATGTTTATAGCCTGCTGTATCTGTATGGGAGTCAACTCAAGTATCTTTGCATTCATTATGGACTTAAATCTGAATTTCAGGGTCTGTCTGTAATTGGATATCGTTGTCTCCTCAAGAACATTCTCCCGGCTGCTGATATATAGGTCGATAGCGTTAGCAAGTGTAAGATCTGACTTCTGGATCCTGTCTTTTTCGCCAATAAATTCGACGGCCAGCTTTATAGCTTTCCACTCCTCATCAGCGGTGAAGGACTTGACGATCCTCTTGCCGTTCTCGTCACGACCAGCAGAAACCTGGACCCGATAGTTGCCCGAAGGCAGTTTAGTTGCTTTCATAAAAGTATCCCCTTTCAAAGCAGAAAGGCGGTACCTAACCATATATTCATTGTACCGCCTTACCTTTAAATTGTCAAGTATTTCACATCGACAAAAGCTCGTCCAGTGTCATTTTGTTTGTTGTCAGGAAATTATCGACCTTTTCCAGTGTCAGGCATCTGGCACTATGGTCGTAGTCTCTGATAGTTCTTTCACATACTTGAAGGTATGAAGCTAACTCAGCATCAGTAACATCCTTCAGGCTCTGCCAATAGCGTATCTTACACCAGATATGCTTGTACAGCGTTATGCGTGCTGCCTTCTTTGCCATTTTACTCACCTCACTTTTCGCTAATAGTCTTTTTCTGATGTGCACCCCATACAAAGTATTTCTCATGACGAGTAATACTTGTTCTCACTCTCTCGGACATAAGGTCTGAGAGTGATATGTTCTCTGCGGTAAGCAGATTATCGATTTTTTCAAGGGTAAGATGATGTGCTGACTTATCGTAGATCTTAAGTGTCTTTTCAGTCACTCTGAGGTCAGCAGCAAGCTGCGCATTGCTTACGCCATGCTTATTCTGCCATTTACTTATTCTTGTCCAAATATCGGTGTATAAGGGCATTCTTACATACGCATTATTCATTTCTTTCTCCTTCCTTTAAGAGCGGCACAAGGCTGCTTGTCATCATTACTATCACTATTTGGAGCAGGCTCAAATACAACAGTCTTGCCTTTGAGCGTTTTTATAGCATTCTCTCTTCTATAACGGCTCCAGAACGGTCCGTTGTCGAAGCAGTTACCCTTCTGAAGAGAATCAGCCTCATACTTTTCACAACCGAAGCGATCAGCATAACGTGCAAGATCATCACCCTTTGAGCGGTATCCACGAACTCTGCCGCAGTTACCTACGACCTTTCCGAACGGAGTAGTTGGGTCAGGATAGGACTGAGAAGCGAGAAGCATTGTTACACCGTGTTTGCCACCCTTGCGGAGCAAGGTATTGACAGCACCTTTTTCATGAAGATATAAATCCTGAGCTTCATCGATTACGACCGTATACTTCTCATAAGGATGACACTGCTTATAGCTGTAAAGGCTTTCGAGAAGTATATCAATTATTTCCGAACCTTTACCAACTCCGTCGGCACCGGTAGAGATAACTATTATAGGTTTACCCTGATCCTTAGCAAATTCGCCCCAGTTATTCACACTCTGATGTGTCCCCTTGATATCATCGAGCACAGCATCAATCTTGTAACGAAGCTTGCGATGAGTCTTGTCGCCTAATGGATTCTCTTCATCATTTGCATCGCCCTCCTCGTAAATGTACTTCTCAATATCGCTTGCAATAACATCAGTATTGCGTTTCATCTCTTTAAGAAGACCTTTTACAGCATTTTTAATGATCTGCTCCTCATAGCTTCCGAGTGTTCTGCACATCATCGCATATATTCTCGTCAGTCTGTCCTTCTTTTCTTTATATGTCAGGCAGCCACGCAGATCAAGCAAATCTACCGGCAGACCATCTTTATAAACATCCCAGAAGGAGAAGTAACGTTTCATCAAATCCTTGCCTATGTGTTTTTTTATTTCTTTCGGTGTAAAGCCTTCGGTCTGATCAAAAATAATTACTGCATCTGCTCCTTCAAACCTGACCTTTTGAAGTACTCTATTCACAAGAGCAATTGTCTTTCCTGAGCGAGTTGCTCCGAAGTATACCTCATGGAGGTTGTCGTCCATGTCCGGTTTGAAGATGTATCCTGCGGCTCTTGTACCGTCTGCGTTATACAATATCGGAACGAATCCGTTAGGGTATTCGTCGACGTTAAACCAATACTCATTATCAATGATATCATCGACATATGCCTTTGCCTCGGCATTCAGAACTGATCTTGAATATGAGTATACCTCCACATCATCAAAAACACCTACGTCAAACGCAACCTGGAGATTGCGCTTGTTGCCGTGCTTGCATTTCAATAAGCCTTTTTCGTTTAAATTTTTATTCATTTTCACAACACTCCTCGTTGATATTTGGGGTATGATTACATTATTAATCGTATCATCGTCCATGTTGACTGACTTGTCCTCTTCTCTGACGAATGCTGTATGACCATCATCAGAATAGAATGGAGGATCGTTCTGCTTTGCTATCTTAAGCTCTCCGCTGAGGATAGTACTGCTGATTGCCGCCTTAAACTCACGGCAGATAGCGTCGGTCATCGTTGATCTCGCCGTAGCATCCGTTCTGAACCAACGAATTATACCTCTCAGGTCAGAATTAGTGACAACGCCCAGTCTCTTTAAAATATGAGCTGTTGCTAACGTCATCAACATAGTATCTGTGATTTCAATATTTCCGAAATTACTGACTATGTGACGAGCAACTTCTATTCCGTCGTGCTCAAGCTGTCGTGCTGTATCAGGATTATTATAGATATACTCCTTGAATGCGTAATCAATCATCCCGGATAAACGCTGTAAAACAGGCACGTTCTTTGGGATAATATCATCGCCGCAGTTGATGTAGTATACAGGGTAATCATCCGGGATACTTTCAGGTCTATCTGTGATGAACACTATGATCTTGCGAGTTTTATCCTCGGCGCCGTTCTCTCCTGTGATATCCCACATTACCTCTTTGAACGCATCCTTCAATTTATTGCCTTCCTCGAAGATGCCTGAATAAGAAAAGAGCACGGGAACATCATTGGCAGCAGCAAGCTCCTTTCTCACTTTTGTGATATGAGCTGTAAGCGCCTGTACAACCGTTGACGTATAGTTTTTCCTTTTCGTAAGAGCAATGACCGCTTCTTTCACGGATTCATTAGTGTACGAAATAGAAAAGCCACGATCCGGATGAAGTCCCTCTGCCCCGAACAGGGGCAGAAGAATGGTCTCATCGCGTATTGTAGTTAAAAGCGCAGCTTCCAAGCAGTTCGGCAAAGCCTTACGAGATAGATTGCTGCCGTATCCTTGAGCGAAAGAAGGTGCTTAACCATTTGGTGTTCTCTGACCTCTATGGGGAACTGGTCTTTCAGACCAGGGATTACTGAGTCAGCCGATATGTATGTAGTAATACCATTCGGAAGCGTAACACCTCCTGCGTGCTTGGGAATCATCAAGAACTTTTTATTTGGACATTCGCGCAGATCAAGTAAAAAACTTTCAAACTGCTTACGCACACCGACATTCCTGCCTTTGCGTGCGAAGGGTGTCTGTCTGCGGAAGGCCTCTTCGCTGATTTCTCCATTTGGAAAACGTAACGGCTTTTTCACGCCCTTAAGGAATACGTCGATTTCCTCACATTTTCCATATGCGATAGGATTACAAATTAATACGAGTGTCGCCGATTCCTTCCAGGCTAACTTGCGCTTACCTGTTTTATGGTTGACCTCCTGATACTCGAGGCTATACGGGCTCTTGATTAACGAGGTTTCCTCGTATAGCGAATCTGTTTCCACTGAATCAGGAATATAATCATCAGATAGCAACGTGACACCATCAACAATATAAGTATCGCTTATAAGAGGAGATGCGGAGGATAACTCCATCCCCTCCTTCTTGATTCCTTCAGCCTGAAGTTGCTGTAACACCTCAAGCTGAAATTCTTCCTTGTGAGCGTTAAAGCGTTCCTCTTCCATTGTCTTTGCAAGCTGAATAGAGCGCTCTTCGAGTTCCTTCTCATGCTTATCTTTGACAATACTACAATAACCATAGTCATCGATAAGCAAGTCGACTAACTCCCCGCAAGACATTTTTTCTATTTTTTCTATATCCATATTAGAATCCTCCTAATAAATGTTTTATCAAATTGCAGGTTCCCAAGAGAACTATTCGCGATTATTTATTCTCATTAATAAAGTTGAGCGATTCCCTCGCGGCTTCCGAAATGAATTTGCCTGTCGGATGCTTTGACTGTTTAGAGCCTAAAACAGATAACAGCTCAATGCAAGCGGTCTTATCCTTAACAAGAAGAACAAATTCGCGTTCTGCAGAAGAACCGACAAATTCATAGTAACCGTCCGTGCGCTCTCCCATTGAAAGCATATACTTTCCTGGCTTGGCACGGAGCACTCTACCTTTAAATCGTTCATTTTTAGTTCTAATAAGGAACTTGTACGCATCAATAATAGTTGTCGTGAAAGTTTCATACGTCATTCCATCAATCTCAATCGATGACAAGAAGAACCTGTTCTCTGTTTCTACAAGTTTGACGTCGCCAAGCTGTACGTATTTGGGGTTTATCATAGTTATTCCTCCAATAAAAAATATTTTCCGGGTCCATTATGAATCCCGTTGGAAGTATTATAACACGCATCTTTACAACTGTCAGCAGCCGCAATTGTACCCTTTTTAGAACGGATTTCCAGCTATATTTCGTGATGTGTTTTCATTGCTCAATGAAGGTATTGAATTATAGGCAATTAAAAATAAAAAAAGGGTACATAATCGTACCCTTTTTTAGTAGTTAAAAAATAAATTTATTTTTCGCCAATTTCTTATACAACTGCTTCTAATGGCTCTTCACCATTCTCAGTTAAATAATTATTCCAAACCTCGATAGGTTCATCAGTAATCCGAAGTAGGTCATCATATAGCATATGCAAAGCATTGTCTTCTTCCAAAGGAGTTTTAGCTTTTGTTAAAAAATCAATCGCAGCATCATGTGGTAAATGAAACGCATGGCATAAGAGCATTACATTTTCTAATGAGGGATTTCTGTGTTTTGTCGACTTCACCGGAGCAGCATAGGCTTTTAGTGTATCAACAGGTATACCATATACTTTTTCGATTATCGGATATGTAAGCCCCTTTTTTTCTTTGTGATATTTAAAAACATCGGAAAATGAAGTTTTATCAGCAAGGAGCATTTTTGCTTTTATTTTTTCAGATTTTTTCCCATCTTCTTTTATTTTATCAAGAATCATTTTATATTGTTTGGCATTTATAGAGACGCCTTTATCATCGGCATCAGTGGTTATCGTCAGTTTTATATCATCTAATTTACATAAATACTGACTAATGCTATACTCTGTAAAACTATTATGGTTAGAAGTATAGGTATACTTAAACCTGTAGCAGCACTCATCAGCATGCTCTCGGGCGTAATCTGATAAAACATATTCTATGATGCCATGTGAAATTCTATGTTTTATATATTTCGGATGATTATAGCATACAACATATCCTGTATATACAAAATACTTTTTATCTATAAGCTCGGCAAATTCTTCGTTCTCATGCAGCAGCCTCTCACAATTGTCACGGTCGATGACGAAGGTCTCGTTCTCTTTTAATGTGCCCTTAGCGAACGAGAACGGCTGATATATACAGTCATCAACAGTAACAAATGTTCCATCAGCGTAATCATACCCCAACTGACGGAGACGTATTTTCATTACCTCCTTCGGAACATTAAAGTCCCAGTGAAGCTTATATATCATATTCTCATAATAGTTTCCGTCATGAGGAATACTGCTGTTGACCACATGATTTATCTCGTTAATACTGTTCTCGTAATCATTAATAGCTTCTGCCACAAGGTGCTTCGGCATAGCTACACGTATAGCAAGTTCATTGGCTTGCCATTCAGCATACCAGCGAGCCTTTTCCTTAGGAGACATATTATTATCAAGAGGAATGGGAACTGTCTTACATTCCATTACTTTATAACGGTCGTCAAGGAACTGCAATAATCTCATATAATCACGATGTATCTCCCAATGAACCAGTTCGTGTGCAGCGGTTATTATATCATCGCAGCCTATTTCATTCCTGTAGTATTTCACATTCAGAAGTATAGAATTTGCCGGTATTGGATAATTAGGGTGTGGCGTACACGGATCATTAATATCATAAATTGTTGCAGAGGATGCTTCAAAGCGAATCTGACCTAAGCATTCCTCTGGAAGTTCTGCTGGCCACATATGCATATTATCGCTTTTTTTGAATTTTTCTTTTATTAGAACTGGCTCAAATCTGTATCTATGCTCCTCGTTCCGCTTTACAGATGTATATAAGCTCTTATGAACTCTATCGGCTTCCTCTTCAAGATTATCAACAGCGATATCAGGTAGTCCGAACATAGATGTTATTGTTTCCGAAATTAGAGATTCTTGAGTACACTCTTCAACAGCAAGAACGCACAGATCAGAAAAGCGTTTTGACATATTTCCTCTCAGCATTACATTATAATAGTATATGCCGGCAGAATTGTTGTCTTCATCAGATTCTTCACATGAAATGCCGAGAATAAAATTCAGAATATCAAAAGGCTTAAATGTAATCTCACTTTGGATTATGATGTCAGGAGGCATGAAAACGATCTTACCTTGAGTCAATATTTTTAAATCGTTTATCCTTAATTTTACATTACTAGAAGTCCTTATGTAGTCATTGACACCTTCGACAATAGTATCCAAATGATTTAATCTTATATAATCTTTTAAGCTGTCATACTGTGCCATAGTACTCTCTCCTCAAAATGATACATCATCTATCGTTCAGATCATAAATTACATTTTGCATTGCAATTACGTTTTTTCAGAAAAATCATATTGCGTTTTTCTCAAAAAACGACTGTTTTTGCGAATTTTTGATTTTCATTTTTTTCAAAAAACGTAATCGTCTACAAATTATATGTTTTTTCTCTACGCCCCCGCTTCTGCGGGGACGAACTTAAATACATTATGTTGCTTAAATTATCGTCGCTTGTTTGTCATGCCAGTCTTACTCTTTTACTACCTCTCCGGTCCAGTCGATGATCCCGCCGAACTCGTAAATATGCGTATATCCCATATCAGCAAACTTCTGAGATGCTTCTTTGCTGC